>CANJVS010000213.1 GCA_947477755.1 Verrucomicrobiaceae bacterium
AAGGCTACTACAATCATCAACGCAAACATTCAGCTCTCGGATACCTCACCCCCAACCAGTTCGAAACCCAAGCCCATAACCAACCCCTAAATTAAGGGAGTCTTTGGTCCAATAATCCGTTGCACCTCAGTGGGCCAAATTTCCGCCCGGGGATTCTTGGCGAGTAGGCTGCGCCATACGCGCGCTCCGAGGGGAGTTTGCCATTCCGTGGCTTCCGTGTGTTCCGTGGGCCAAATTTCCGCCCGGGGATTTTTGGCGAGTAGGCTGCGCCATACGTGCGCTCCGAGGGGAGTTTGCCATTCCGTGTTTTCCGTGTGTTCCGTGGGCTGAATCTCCGCTCGCAGATTCTTGGCGAGTAGGCTGCGCCATACGCGCGCTCCGAGGGGAGTTTGCTATTCCGTGGCTTCCGTGTGTTCCGTGGGCCACCTGTTTCTGGATAAGATCAGAACGGCTTTTGATACGGCATCTGCGAGGTTGCATTCAGGGGTGGGGCTTGCCACGATGGCGGCCTTCTTTCACGAACAACACCACCTATTTTATGAGCCAAACAATTGCCTTTGTCGGAGTCGGTCGCATGGGAGCCAACATGGCCAGGCGTCTGAAGGATTGCGGATACACGATCAGCGCGGTCTATGATGCGCACCGCCCTTCGGCCACGAGTCTGGCTGAAGAACTGGGCTGCGCGGCTCCGGAAACGCTGGCGGAGGTTGCGGCTTCGGCCGGGGTGATCTTCACGGTGGTGACGAATGATGCTTCCATGCGCGGTATTTTCCTTGGGGCAGGGGACAGCCTTCTCAAAGGGGCAAAGGGCAAGATTTTCATCAACTGCGCGACGCTTTCACCAGGCATCCACCGCGAAGTCCATGCGGCGGCTGAAGCGGTGGGCGCTCACTGTCTGGAGGCGGCGATGGCATCCAGCATCAGCCATGCGCGTGAGGGCAAGCTGTATCTGATGCTGGCCGGCGATGAGGCGGTTTATCAGAGCGTGCTGCCGATCATTGAGCAGATGAGTGTGAACCGCCGTTTCATCGGTGGTCCGGGCCGTGCGGCGGAGGTGAAGGCACTGGTGAACATGGTGATGAACATCAACACCGCCGGATTGGCCGAGGGCCTGGGGCTGGCTGCAGCGCTAGGACATGATCTGGACATGATCCGCGAAATTTTCTCACAGACCGGAGCAAACAGCCGCGTGCTGGAGACCGATGGCGGTGACATGGTGGCGCGTGAGCATGACTGCTGGTTCTCTGCCGAGCACGCGGCCAAGGATAGCGGCATCGCCCAAGGCATTGCGCGGGAGACGGGACTGAGCCTGCCGCTGAATGACGCGACGAAGGCGCAATATGAAAAGATGGTGACGCTGGGGCTGGGCGGGCTGGACAAGTCCGGCATTGCTGAACTGACCTTCAAAGGCCGTCATGCGTAACCCCACGCATGGACGCTGAGCTTTATCAAAACCTGATTGCCGAAGGTGGCTGTGTGGATATCTCCGCGCGTGCCAAGTGGCGGCTCTCAGGAGCGGACCGCGTCCGCTACCTGAATGGTCAGGTCACGAATGATGTGCGCCTGGTCAAACCGGATGCGGCCATGCATGCCTGTGTGACGAACCTGAAGGGCAGGATCGAGGGCGATGTTTTCATCCATGCGGATGGAGATGGTCTAATCATGGATGCGCCGGAAGGTCTGCGCGAAATCCTGGGCAACCGGTTGGAGCGCTACATCATCGCCGATGACGCGGTGCTGGAGGACATCACCGACGAGTGGTGCTTGTGGCATTTCTTTGGCACTGAACCCGAAGCTGGGCGCAGGGTGCAATCGCAACGATTCGGGATTCCGGGCTGGGATGTCTGGCTTCCGGTTTCTGAATGTCCTGAACCGCGCCACATGCTCTCCGCTGCCGATGCCGAGGCTTTCCGAATCCTGCAGCGTGTGCCGGCTTATCCGGGCGAGCTGAATGCGGACACGTTTCCGCAGGAGGCGGGTTTGGAAAAGACGGCGATGAGTTACACCAAGGGTTGCTACATCGGTCAGGAGATCCTTTCCCGCATCAAGACGACAGGTAAAATGCCGCGTGAACTGATCGCTTGGACTTCTGCCGAGACAGGGGCTGCGATCACTCCCGGGGCGGGCCTTTTTGCGGGAGAAAAATCCATCGGCACGATCACCAGTCTGACAAGGCATCCGCTCACTGGGATGCTCACCGGGATGGGCTTCATCCGGCAGGGGGCGGCGGCGGTGGATTCTGTGTTGCTTGTCGGGGACGGAGTGTCTAATGTCTGCCCCGTTATCAAAATATCTGCCCTGCTGAATCAATGACATTTTTGCGATTTCTCCCCACCCTTGCCTGCGTAGCGATGTTTTCGAGTCTGACTTCCTGCCAGTTTGGTGGTGGAAAGGTTGAGGCTGTGAATCCCACGGTGGCTGAACTGGATGCGCTGGATGTTCAATGGGGTCTGACGCCGCGCAAATCTCGTGGTGGCCCGCGCCGCACTTTTCAATTTGTCGAGCCGTCCCCCGGATCGGCAGCTCCGGCCTCCAATGCACCAGCGTCCGCTCCTGCTGCGGCAGCGCCTGCCCGTGAGACTGTCCGTGGCGCACCTCCGGTGAGCCTCAATCCAGAGCCACCAGCGAGTGCGCCCGTGGTTGCTCCCGCCTCTCTGCGCTGATTGCCTTCGTGATGCTTTCCCCGCTCGTTGCTAACCTTAGCCTCCCTCAGGTTTTGAAGATCCGCCCCATCCTCCTCTCTGCGTTCGTGGCTGCGCTTGCTTTCAATGCCAGTCAGGCGCAGCTGATTTCACCGACTGTGCCAGCACCGGATGTGCCGGCCGCCGCTGCAACTCCGGCGCCAGCTCCGGCAGCGCTTCCGCCGATCGAGCGACTGGCTACTGAGGCCCAGCAGGCGCTCTTTAAAGCTGCTGATCGAGTCACCGGCCCCGCAGAGGCTGGCACAAGCATCCGGCCAGCGGGTCGCAAGCAATCATTCAGTGCGCCGAAAGTTGAAGACCCCGCCACGTGGGCCAAGGATTCGCATCACAAGCTTGCTTTGATGCAGGTGAAGTTTGGCGGAACGGTGGAGGAGATCATGTTTGAATTGTATCCCCAGGATGCGCCGCAGACGGTGTCCAACTTCCTCGACAATGTCGAAACGGGAGCCTACAACGGCCTCGCCTTCCATCGGGCGATCCAGGGCTTCATCGCTCAGACGGGTGATCCGTTGACTTCAGATGAAGCTGCCCGCGAGCGCTGGGGAACCGGAGGTGAGGGCAAAACGGTGCCTGCCGAGATCAAGCGCAACCACAGCAAGGGCGCTGTCGCCATGGGCCGCAAATCGGACAAAGTGAATCCTTCGAAGAGTTCCAACGGGTACCAATTTTATTTTTCTCTCGGCAACTATGGCTCGCTGGATGGCAAGTACACGGTCTTTGGTCAGGTGGTCTCAGGCATTGAGGTGCTGGAGCGTATCTCCAAGATGCCCGTGGACAGCAATGATTGTCCCATCGCCCGCATCGAGCTGAAGAGCATCAAAATCATGGATCACCAGGGCCCGATGTATGTTTCCGCCAAGAGTGGCAATGGTGACGGTCGCAAGTTCACCAAACCAGCCGCAGCAAGAGGTCCTTTTGAAAGGTTCCTCAGTCGGGTGTGGTGAGACATCGCGCCTTGAATTCATGATTCATCCCACGGCGATCATTCATCCTTCGGCGCAGATCGATCCCAGTGTCGGGATCGGACCGTACGTCATCATCGACGGGCCCGCACAAATCGCTGCCGGATGCCGGATTGAGGCTCATGCGCAGATTGTCGGGCGGGTTGAGATCGGTGAGCAGTGCGTGATCGGGCGCGCCGCAGTGATTGGCGCCGATCCACAGGATTTAAGTTTCAAGACCGAGACCGAGAGCAGTGTCATCATGGGGCCGCGCAATGTGATCCGCGAGCATGTCACCATTCATCGCGGCAGCGCGCCCGGCGGTGCCACGAGGCTGGGGGAAGGGAACTTCCTCATGGTCGGCGTTCATCTCGCGCATGATGTGCAACTCGGGAACAAAAACATTCTGGCCAACCATTGCATCCTGGCTGGTCACATCCATCTCGGGAACCATTCTTTCATCGGCGGAGCTGCCGTGTTTCACCAGTTTATCCGCATTGGCGACTCTTGTGTGATTCAGGGCAATGGCAGTTTTGGCAAGGACATCCCGCACTTCAGCATGGCCATGCGCACGAATCGCATCACCGGACTGAATGTGGTTGGTCTGCGTCGTCAGGGTTTCACGGCTGAACAGCGCGCCTCCATCAAGGAGCTTTTCACTCTTCTGTTTTGTTCCGGAAAAAATCACACGCAGGCACTGGCCGCAGCCCATGAACGTGAGTGGCCTGAGCCTGCCTCACGTCTGCTTGAGTTTGCCAGCGCGCCATCCAAGCGTGGCATCTGCCCCTGGCGTGGTGAAGCGGGAGGTGGTTAGAACGCCCGGATGCTGTCGAACCGGGCCCTGTCAAACGGACATGGTCGGGTAGTCGGTGTAGCCCCTGGCACCTCCGCTGTAGAAAGTTCCGGCATTGGGCTCGACCAGCGCATGCCCTGCCTGAATGCGCTCAACGAGGTCCGGATTGCTGATGTAGTGGTGGCCGAAAGCGACGCCGGCGAGGATGCCGTCAGTGATCGCCTGTGAGGCTTCTTCCGGGGTGTATCCCATGTTGCCGATGAGGGATCCCTTGAATGAGGTGTGGGCGGCGGAAACGACATCAGCTTTTTGAATGCCGAAGAAGTCGGCGCGCATGAGGTGCAGGAAGGCGATGCCACGCTGGCTGAGTTGTTCGGAAACGTAGTTCGTTAGGCCGACGGGGTCGCTGTCGATCATGTCATTGAAGCTGTTGAGCGGGGAGATGCGCACGCCGACGCGATCCGCCCCCCAGACGGAGATGGCGGCATCGGTGACTTCAAGCAGGAGGCGCGCGCGGTTTTCGACGGGGCCACCATAGGGACCACTGCGCTTGTTGCTGCCATCGCGCAGGAATTCATCGAGCAGATAGCCGTTGGCACCATGAATTTCGACGCCATCAAAGCCCGCCTGCCTGGCGTTTTCTGCGGCTTTGCGGAAACCTTCGACGATGCCTGGCAGTTCGTCATCGCTCAGCATGCGCGGTGTTTCATAGGGCTTCTTGCCCTGGGGTGTGTGTGTTTCGTCGTTGGTGATCGGCAGGGGGCTTGGGGCGACAGGTTGTGCGCCGTTATTCAGCAGAGAGTGGCAGGCGCGGCCGCCGTGCCAGATTTGCAGGATGATTTGTCCGCCTTTGGCATGGACGGCATCGGTGACCTTCTTCCATGCAGCTATCTGGGCCTCAGAATAGATGCCGGGTTCGCGGCCGCCGAAGGCTGAGTTGCCCTCGATCGCCATGGTGGCTTCAGCGATGATGAGTCCGGCGCTGGCACGCTGGGCGTAGTATTCCGCCATGATGTCAGTG
>CANJVS010000214.1 GCA_947477755.1 Verrucomicrobiaceae bacterium
GTCGCCCATGATCGCCTCCGGCGAATGGCCGCTTTTGGCGATCAGCACGTCGAGCGCCTGGTCCAGAGCTTTGTCTTCCTTCGTTTTGGTTCTTCGCATGTCTTCCTGTCCTCGGGTTTGACCCTCCACACAAACTTTCTGACAGGCTCCGCACTGACCTCCATCGAACCAATTCGCGGGCGAAAAAATGCCATTTTCAGCCGATCAAGCCATTGGGGTGGCTTGCAGGTCCGGCAGGGTCCCATTGGTTTTGCATAGGACCGCCATCCTGCCCATCCCCGCCCAGGATCTTCGCTTGAATCGCCTGCCCGAGGAAAATCGAGACAGGGGGTGCCCATTCCAAAAGCTCCCTTTAGCCTGTAGGGCTAGCCTGTGAATAGCCGGGGGTTGAGGCACGAAACCCCCGGTCATGGAGCGGCCTGCCGTGCTCAAGACCGAACCCCGGATGGGGTTCCCCAATGGGCAATGTCGTGTCAAACGGGCGCAACAGGTGATGGGGGAACTCCGCCGGAGTTCGGGGCTGAGCGGGATCGTGATGGCCTTTGACAGGAGGTTAGATCGCTGAGGCTCGCGTCACCTCCGACCACTCATGGGTCAGCCCTCCGGGCTGGAGATCCTGTCGTGGTTTCCGAATTGACTCAGAGATGCCCTTGGGAAAGCCTTGCCCCGATCACGGAAGCTGATCAAACTGCCACCTGAGATCCTGGAAGAGCGCGTCTGAACTTCTGGAATTCCGCCCAATGAATCACCAGGCACCTTTCAAGACTCACACAATTATCACTTTATATGTTCATAAAAAATCCGGGCTCGCCAATAACAAAGCTAGACATCGAAAGATTCGAAAAGGCTCATCACGTCAAACTTGCTGATGAACATCGTGACTTTCTTTTGGAGTTTAATGGCGGTTCACCTTATCCCAATGCGTTTGCTGCTTCATCTGGTGTAGAGGTAGTCATCTCTCGCATTTTTAGCTTGTTCTACCACGCCTTGGGAGATCTTGACGGGTGCTGTTCAGAGCCGGAATGGAAGAATGCTCTCAAGAAAGGCTACATTCAAATAGCCGATGATTTAGCTGGGCAGAGAATCATCATCGCAACAAAAGGAAGTGCGGCAGGCGCGATATATATCAGCATTGATGGGGAGCTTTACTTGATTGCTAAATCATTCAACGATTTGCTGAGGCAAGCTGAGAGCGCCGTTGGAGTGGAGCTTCCATTATGTCACGATGAATGGATGCGACTTGCCGCTGAAAAGGTCGCAAGTGGAAAGGCCGGTGTTTTTCAAGTGCCGGCAGAAACCCTTTCCGCGTGAAGGATGCCAGTCATCCGAATATCACCAAGGATGACCTGTTTCACTGTTCGATTTTGTCAGAACATGACCTCCAAGCAGAGCTGTCACCAATCACTTATTCTTCCCCTTCCCAGCACCCTCTAATGAGGTCTCGGGATCGTAGGCTTCATTGGGGGTGGGTTCTTGAGCGCCGACTTCTTTGCGCCAGGCGTGGAGTTTCTCGGTGAGGGCGGCGGCGACGTCGGTGTCCACGTCGGCGACGTTTTCGAGTTCGCCGGGATCGCGGCGGAGGTTGTACAACTCGACGTGGTTGGTTTCAAAGAACTCGATGAGCTTCCAATCCCCCTCACGCACGGCGCTGTAGGGCGTGGCGCTGCCGGGATGATAATGCGGGTAGTGCCAGTAGATGGCGTCGCGCTTGAGCTGGCCCTTTTGGGTGAGCAGGGGCATGAGGGATTCGCCATCGACGATCTGGCCGTCACTCAACGCTGTGCCGGTGGCTGCGAGCAGGGTGGGCACATGATCGTAGCTGATCACGGGCGTGTCGCACTCTTCACCGGCGGGGATGGTGCCGGGCCAGGAAACGATGAGCGGGATGTGGACGCCGCCGTCATACGCGCTGCCTTTGCCGAGGCGGGCGGGGCTGTTATCCGTGGGGCCGCGTGACCAGCCTTTGGCGCTGACGGTGCCGCTGAGGCCGCCATTGTCACTGGTGAAGACGAAGATCGTGTTCTCACTGAGTTCGAGCTTTTTCAAGGTGGTGCGGAGACGGCCCACGCTGTCGTCCACGCTTTCGACCAGCGCGGCATAGGTCGGATTGAAGTGGCCGGCTGCAGCGCGCTTCTTCTGATATTTGGCCACGACATCGGGCTTGCCCATGATGGGGGTGTGGACGGCGAAATGCGGCAGGTAGATGTAAAAGGGCTGCTCCTTATTTTTCTCGATGAAGCCGACAGCCTCGGAGGTGAGCCGGTCGCTGAGGAATTCGTCCTTGGGGCCGTCCTTCAGGGTGCTGATGTCATACGGAGAGAAGTAGCTCGGCGGCTGGCCGCGATCCGTGCCGCCGATGTTCACGTCAAAGCCCTGCTTCTCCGGAAAGAACTCAGGCCCGCCGAGATGCCACTTGCCGATGCTCGCGGTGGCGTAACCGCGCGTCTTCAGGCGCTCAGCCAGCGTCTCTTCTTCCAAAGGCAGGTGCTTGGTCCAATCCGGGATTTTCAACCGCGCATGCGGGCGGTCATGTCCTGCGATCCAGTCGGTCAGGTGAAGACGTGCCGGAGACTTGCCCGTCAACACCGCCGCACGAGTCGGCGAGCAGACGGTGCAGGCGGAGTAAGCATTGGTGAAGCGCATGCCGTCCTTTGCGAGCTGGTCGATGTGCGGGGTTTCGTAATACTTGCTGCCGTAGCAGCCCAGGTCCGTCCAGCCCATGTCGTCGATCAGCATGAAGATGATGTTAGGCGGGCGATCCTGAGCCGTGAGAGAAGCGGTGCCGAGAACCAGAGCAATGAAAAGGAAGCGGAGCATGAGGGCCGAACGTGGCCGGGAGCGGCGAGTTATCAACTGGGCTCCATTCGTCATTCCCAGGGCTTAGCATGAAATGGTCACATGAATATGACTCGCGGCTTTTATTACAGGATTAACAAGATGAGCAGGATGAACAGGATTTTTCAGACCTGTTAATCATGCCAATCCTGTTAATCCTGTCGTATTCGGCCCTTAAATTCGTTGGTGCGTTAAGCTCTGCGGCATTCCCCTGATTCCAACTTTCGCTTGAACTCCACCCCCTGACAGCCGACAGCCTCCGCCCCCCGCCTGAGGCGGGTTTAAGGACTCCCATGACCCACGACTTCTTCGTCTATATCCTGGCAGGCTTTCTGGCGCAGATCATTGATGGTGCGCTGGGGATGGCCTATGGGGTGACGGCATCCAGCTTATTGATGGGCTGGGGGGTGTCTCCCGCCGTGGTCAGCAGCACGGTTCATGCGGCCGAGTGTTTCACCACAGGTGCTTCAGCACTCTCGCACCACGCCTTTGGAAACATCAGCCGGGACCTTTTCCGCCGGTTGCTGATCCCCGGCATCATCGGTGCCGCCGTCGGAGCCTATGTGCTCAGCTCGGTGAATGGCGACATGATCAAGCCCTACATCTCCGGCTACCTCATGATCATGGGCGTGATCATCATCATCAAAGCCTTCCTCCCCTTCCCTCCGCGTGAGGTCACGACCAAACTGACACCGCTGGCCCTCATCGGTTCGTTTCTCGATGCCGTTGGCGGCGGTGGTTGGGGACCCATCGTGGCGACCAATCTGATCGTCCGTGGCAACGGCTTCCGCGAAACGGTGGGCAGCGTGAATGCGGTGGAGTTTTTCGTGACGCTGTCCGCTTCCATCACCTTCTTTCTGAGCATCGGATTGGGTCATTGGCAGGTCGTCGCCGGTCTGGCACTGGGCGGCGTCATCGCCGCACCCTTCGGTGCCTATCTGACCAAAAAAGTGCCGCACCGCCCCATGATGGTCGTTGTAGGACTGCTCGTGATCGCGATGAGTCTGCGCACACTGCTCAAGGCGCTGGGATTCACGACTTGGATTTGATCCTTGCCAGACCCGCCGCCCTGTCAGAGCATCGCCCCCACCCCACTCACTCCCATGCTGAAAAAGAACTGGTATCTCTTCACTCCCCTGCTTCTCGTCGGCCTTCCCGCGCTGTTGCTGGCCTATTACATTCTCAGCTTCGGTTATCCGGTCGGTGAGGCGGTGGAGGCAGTGAGTCACTTCCTGCAATCAAGCACGCGTTACTCCATGAAGTATGATGACCACCGTTTCGCCCGCATCAAGCCGGGCATGGGCGGGCGTGATGTCTTTGAACTGGTCGGCGTGCCCTTTGAGCGCCGCAACAACGACGAAGAATGGCTCTACGCCCTGCCCCAAGGGACAACCAAATATTACCACGAGCGCAAAGTCATCTTCGCCAGGGACAAGAACGACGTGCCTTTGGTCAAAGAGACGGTGAGGGCCTTCCATGCCGACTGAGCCAACCACTGCGGCGCCGGCACGCGCTCTGCCCTCGCTCCTCGGCACCACGCCGCAGGACATGGCCGATTTAGTGGCCTCACTCGGTGAGCCCGGATTTCGCGCCAAGCAGATCATCGAGTGGACCTATGCCAAAAGGGCCACAAGCATCGAGGCCATGTCCAGCCTCTCCAAGCCGCTGCGCCAGGCCCTGGCTGAGCGCTATGTCGCCCGCAGCATGACCATCGCGAAAGTGACGGGATCTGAGGACACGACCCGCAAATTTTTACTCAAACTGAATGACGGTCGCTACATCGAAACCGTCCTCATCCCCGCCAATCCCGCCCTGTATGGCGGCGACTCGGACCGCCGCACGCTTTGTGTTTCCAGCCAGGTCGGCTGTGCCTACGACTGCAAATTCTGCGCCAGCGGCCTGGCCGGCTTCACGCGCAATCTCACCGCCGCAGAAATCGTGGAGCAGATCGTCCAGGTCGAGGCGCATGTCGGCGAGCGTGTGGACAATCTGGTCTTCATGGGCATGGGCGAGCCGCTGGCGAACTACAGCAATCTCATCAAAGCCATCGAAATCCTCAACGCCGAATGGGGCATCGGCATCGGTGCGCGGCACATGACGGTCAGCACCAGCGGCCTGGCTCCGCAGATCAAAAAGCTCGCCGATTTTCCGCTGCAAATCCGTCTGGCGATCTCCCTGCACGGAGCCAGTGACGACGTGCGCGGCAAGATCATGCCGGTCAACCAAAAGCATGACCTGGCTGAACTGTTCGACGCGCTGCAATACTGGCGCTCAAAGCGCAAGCAGCACATCACGCTGGAGTACATCCTCATCAAGGACGTCAATGACATGATCTCTCAGGCCTATCTGCTGGCCAAGCGCGCCCGCAGCATCCACGCCAAGGTCAATCTCATCCCCTACAACACGGTCGAAGGTCTGGCCTGGGAGCGCCCGAGTGAAGCGCAGCAGGATGCCTTCCGCGACGTGCTGCTCTCCGCAGGTGTCACGGCCACGCTGCGCAGGGAAAAAGGTCATGACATCTCCGCTGCCTGCGGCCAGCTCCGCCTCATGCAGGAGACCGCCGAAGGCATCGTTCAATCCCCGGTGCCCGCAAAAAGGATCTCGA
>CANJVS010000215.1 GCA_947477755.1 Verrucomicrobiaceae bacterium
ATTCAGGCCATGAAAGTTCTTGGCATCCTCAGGCTTCGCCGCCCGGCTCAGGCCGGTGCTCACGGGATCGATGAACACGAGATCGGTTTCATCAAGCAGGCAGGATTCATTTTCGACGAGTTGATAGGGCGGCGGCACGGCGAAACCATCATCACGGAGCTTCACGCGCTTCGGCCCCAGCAGGCCCATGTGCATCCACACGGAGGAGGAGCCGGGACCGCCATTGAAGGAAAAAGTCAGGGGTCGTGCGCCGGCATCTGTGACGCCCTTTTTCGTGTAGGCGATGTAAAAGATGTCAGCAGTTGTTTTACCCTCGGCATCCTTGAGTGCGAGTGTGCCAGCCGTGGCCGTGTAATCGATCTTCTGTCCGCCAAGGGTAATGCTGTGCTCGGTCTCCGATTTTTTATCTGCCTTTTCGTCCTTCTTCTCTTCTTTTTTATCATCCGCTTTTACTGCGGCACCCTTGCTGTCCTTTGGGTCCTTTTTTTCCTCCTGGGCAGAAAGATGGGAGCTGAGCAGAGTGGTGAGAAGTATGGGCAGAAGGCGGCGCATGGCGCGGATAGTACCAGCAAGAACGCCTCCGTCCATCTGATTGATGAAGGGCCAATCCTGTGCCTATGTGCGGGATGCCCGCCCCGCTTTCCTACCTGCTTGTGGATGGTCACAGCGTCATGCACGCGTGGCCGGAGTTGCGACGTCATCAGGTCATGGCCGGCAAGCGGCATGTGGCGCGCGCCGATTTGCTGCAGCGACTGCGACATTATCAGGACATGAAGGGCGGACAGGTCGTGGTCGTCTTTGATGGCACCCAGGCGCAAATGACGGAGGTGCGTGAAAAAGAGGGACTTCAGATCATCTACGCAGATTCGGGTAGCAGCGCCGATCACATCCTGGAAAAGATCGCCGCCAAATATGGCAGGCAGCTCCCTGTGCGTGTCGTTTCAGCCGATGTCATGGTGGGGGAGACCGTGATGGCCTTTGGTGCCGACTGGCTCAGCCCCGAAATGCTTAAACTCATGTGCGATGATGCCGAAAAGGACATGCGCGGTCACATCACAAAACTCACTTCCCGCCGTCATCTGCTGGCATGGCTGGGACTTAGTGGAGCCAGTCTGGGGCTGCCGGCATGGGCGAGTCAATCCGGGGCATCGCTGCTGAACTCACGCGCGATTGCAGCCGCCGCAAGTTACTCCTCCGAGCGCCGCGGCTACGCGCTGCTCATTCAACAGCACGGACAGGTGCTGCATGAAAGTTATGCCAATGGCGGCAAGCGCGGCCAGGCGCGGCGCATCTACAGCGGCACCAAAGGCTTTTGGGGATTCGCCGCCATGGCCGCCGTGGAGGATGGTCTGATTTCACTCAATGAAAAAGTGGCCGGCACGATCCATGAATGGCGCGCCGACGACCGAAAAGCCAAAATCACCGTGGAGCATCTCCTCGATTTCACCGGTGGCCTGGAGCGCTGTCAGATCCTTCACGAAGATGGCCTAAAGGATCGCAACCAAATGGCGATTCAGCGCCCGTTGCTGGCCACACCCGGCAAGTCCTTCATTTATGGGCCGAGCCAGCTTCAAGTCTTCCATGAATTGTTGAAGCGGAAACTCCGCAAGCAAAAGGAAACACCGACCCACTATTTGGAGCGGCGTGTTCTGAGCCCGCTCGGGCTCGGTCCTCAGCGCTATCTTCCGGATGCTGCGGGCAATCCACTCATGGACGCAGGTTTCCTGATGACTGTCGGGCAATGGGCAAGAATCGGTGAATTGCTGCTGAGAAGAGGCGCTCCCGTGCTGAAGCCAGACTCTTTCCATGCCATGATTGAAGGCTCCGCGGTCAATGCCTCTTACAGTTTCGGTTTCTGGAACAACCGCGCAGCCGGCAGGATCAGCCCGCGTGAGATCGATATCGAAAACCAGCTCAATCTGGTCTGGAACAAACAATCCTGGAGCCGCGTGTGCATCTGTAAAAACGCGCCTTCCGACCTGATTGCCTGCATCGGCAGCGGCTATCAGCGCCTGTATGCCATCCCCTCACGTGGTATCGTCGTTGTGCGGCAGGGACAGAACGCCAGCTACTCCGACGGTGATTTTCTGCGAACATTGCTGGGCGGTTAAAATTCCTGGCCTAACAAAAAAGAAAGCGCCCCGGACAAAAATCCGGAGCGCTTTGAGTTCCCGCCTGTGCCGTCCGAGCTGAGGGCCTCGTATCCCAAGGGCGACGAGGTGGGGGCCCGTGAACAAGGGAGCTGTCTTCCAGTGAAGGCATGACAAGACATCCCAGGTCACAAGCCGCCGGTGTCATAAAAACGGGCCGGGCCACTGACAGCTTGATAAACGAACACTGCAGGAAAGGGGGCGGTGCCAGAACACCCATTCGTGGCATCGCAAAAGGATTTCAAAGAACAATGCAGGTCTGCGAACGCTCTGCAATTAACTGGCACAAGCATACGAAGAACCAACTGAGCAGGCAAGATTGAAAATAAATACCCTCACGAAAGATCAGCAGCAATCTCCGGCAGAAATGCGGTGGCTTTTGCGCGCGCTGGTTTTTCAAGAGGTGGCTCGCGTCTTCAGAGCTTGATCGGACACCATGACTGAGCCAGTGAATGGCATGAGCGCAGCCTGGCCTCCGGCCTTTCTACCCAGCCTCCGTGACCCAGACGCAATGCCCGGCCATGCGGGCCGTGCGGAACTCCCGCGCGCCGTGCTCAAGCATTTGAACCCGCTTGGTCATGAGCTCACACTCTGGAGCGCCGCCTCATCAAATTTGGTTGGGCGGCTTAACCGGGATCGACTGACACCGGAGCTCAGCACTTTCCTGCGCAGATGGATGCCGGTCAGCGGACCTGAGATGCCGACCGGTGCGTTCACCGTTCTGCTTTGTGAATCCATTCATGGCTGGCAGATCGCAGCATCATCACTTACTTGGCTGAATGATCCCGCCTGGACGGCCCTGCTCAGGCTGCCTGCACTGCGCAACGCCTGGATGAATGACCTGCGCGCCAGCCATTTTGATCACCTGCTGAATCTGCTTCCGCACACCTGGCTGATGGATGCCACACCGTTGCCGCCTGGGGCCGTCATTCCGGAGCTTGAAATGGCATCCTGGGCTGAGCTTGTGGGCCGTCATGGTCAAGGGCACATCTTTGAGTTGCACTCCCGGGACCAATCCGGCAATGGGCGGATAATCAGTGACGACCAGACGGCCATCGAGTGGCAGGAGGCACTCAGCGCAGGAGAAGGTATCATCGTCGAGCTTCATTCAGCCAGCACATGGCTGCTGGCCCAGTACTATCAGCAGGGCCATGAGATCCACCTGAGCACGGCTTGGACGAGCCGGGCGGGTATGATTGAGCAGGTGGCCTGAGCCGCTGGCGCGCGCAACTTGCGCAGTAAAAACCACCTTGATAGCAGGGGGGAAAGCATGGCATCATCCATGGCACTGCACTTGCTGCTGTTTCTGGCCAACGATTCATGATCCTCTCACTTTTTCCTTCCCGTCTGCGCTCCCGCCTGTTCGTCTCCGGCCGTGTTGCGCCTGTCATGATCGTGCTGCTTGCCCTGGTCATCAGCGCCGCTGTGTTTTTCTTTTTCACCAAGCCGGCCATGGAAAAGAAGGCCACTGAAGCGGTATCAGCTCAACCAAAGGCAACCAAACCACTGAGCCCGCCGGCAGCGCCCACGCAGACTCCTGCAGTGACGGCCAAATCCGCACCAGTCACTCCCGTCCCGCCTGCGCCTGCGCCTGCGCCTGCACCGGCACCAAACTTCGGCTTCGCACGGCCTTTGGATCTCGGGAAAGAGATGGTTCGCAGCCTGGCAGCAGGCGATTTCTCCCGGGTCGGAGACATGGCGGCAGCCTCAGATCCGACACAGGCGGCCGAGGCAGCCAAGATCTTTGAAAAAATGATGAAGGATCTGGGTGCCAAGCTCGGCAGTGAAGATCAGGTGGAACTGCTGGGCATGGTGGAAAATAAAACACGCGTGGCCATTCCATTCACCCTGCCCGGGCAGCAGGCCCCGATCCGTCTCCAGCTCGATTTGGAGCGGGATGAACGCATGGGCTGGAAAATCACACGCCTGGAACTGCCAAAAGAACTCGCCTCAGCCATCCCGGCGAAGGTCTCCACGCCGGTGGTGGTGGCTCCAGCAGCCGGCAAAACGCCAGCGCCAGCTGCAGTGCCCGGACGACCCCAGACAGCGGCCCCCGCGCCTGCTGCGCCGATGACCAAATCCCTGTTCACGGTGTCTCAAGGCGTGGATGCCCTGACGTTCGGAAGCGATTTTGTGCACGCGCTGCTCAGGCACGATTTTGTCGAAGCTAAAAAGTTTGTGGATGAAAAGCGCGTGCCCGCAGAACGGCTTGCCGGGCTCTGCATTGTCTTTGAGGAAGGGCAGTACGAGTTCAAACCGACAAAGCCTCTCATCATCACGGTTGCCAATCCCGAGGTGTCCTGGGTGATCGCCCAGGTGCAGTCCCAAATCCTGCAACAGTCCACCGAGTTCGGACTGGAGTTGCAGCGCAGCGGCACCGAACAACCATGGCGTGTGGTGGGGCTGAATCTCTCTGACATTCTCAGTTCCTTCGCCGCATCGGCATCAAAGATGGGCGTGCCATACACGCCGATCGTGAAGAATCCCAAGGGTGGCGAGTCGCTGGCGCTCTATTTTGAATACGATCAGGCCACGCTACATCCGCGCGCCCAGAAACAGCTCGTCATCGTGGCAGGCCTGCTCCGATCCGACCCCAACAAAAAGCTCAACATAGCTGGCTACACCGACGACAAGGGCACGGACGACTACAACATACAGCTCTCCCGGGCCCGCGCAGAGACCGTGAAACAGCAACTCGTCGGCCTGGGTGTCCCGGAGACGCAGGTCATCACGACAGCACTCGGCAAGGCTCAGCCGCTCAGTCCTAACCAAAAGGCTGACGGCAGCGATGATCCGCAGGGACGTTCAAAAAACCGGCGTGCCGAAATCTTCCTGGATTTCTAGGGCAGATCGAACCCCACCCCTCATCACTGGGCGCTGTCGCGTGCCTGCTGCTGGCTGGCGGCGTCCAGCTTGTTCATTGGATAGGCAATCTCTTGTGCATTGGCGGGCATCCGCAGGATGACGCTGTCACCGTTGAGTCGGACAAAACCCGCCTTGATCTTTTTGCCCTCAAAGTTCGTCCAGGTCATGATGGGCGGCAGATCCTTCTTTGCCAAGCCGGCCACCGGTTTGAGTTTCGGAGCATCCTTGATCAGGCTTGCTCCTTCCGTGATCCATTCACGCACTTTTTCAATCTGGCTGTCGGAGAGACTTTCTTTGGGCGGCATGTGCGCCTCGTGATTGGCATCGGAAATGACGATAAAAAGGTGACTTTCCGCGGGACTGC
>CANJVS010000216.1 GCA_947477755.1 Verrucomicrobiaceae bacterium
CGCACCCTAACGACTTTTTACCAACTACCAACTGCCAACGTGATAAAGCTCCGATATTTCTTTGAAACCGCCATCGTCGCCAGCTTTGCCTGGCTCCTGCCGCGACTGCCCCGGCGGGTGGTGATGATGCTGGCCAGAAGTGTGGGGTGGGTGGCTTATCTAGCCGATTCACGCGGCCGGCGGACGGCCCGGCAGAACCTGCGTGCAGCGTTTCAGGGGAAGTTGAGCACGGAGGAAGTGCGCAGGATCACGCTGGGATCGTATCAAAACTTCGCGCGCACCTTTCTTGATCTCTTCTGGTCCGCAGCGCTGACGCCGGAAAACTGGCGGCAGCATGTGAGCATTCGGCTGGATGACCCCGAAGCGGAAGCCAAGGCTCGTGCCACCGGGGCCGTGTGGGTGACACCGCACTTTGGCAACTTTGAGTTTGTCAGCCTGATCTGGGGATTCCGCGGCATCGAGTTCACGGTGGTGGCACAGGATTTCAAAAATCCCGCCATCACGGCGATTTTCAAACGGTTGCGGGAGAACTCAGGGCACAAATTCATCTCGCAACAGCGTGCGATGCTGAAGCTGATGAAATCGCTGAAACGTCAGGGACATGCGGGGTTGCTCACCGATTTGAATTTGCCTCCAAGCAAGGATTCAACGGTGATCGATTGCTTTGGCCTGAAGACCTGTGTCCCGACTCTGCATGTGGAATTGGCTCGGAGACTTGGGCTTTCCATCATGACCGGCGTCTGTCTGCCACTGCCTGACGGACGCTATGAGGTGCAGATCTTTGAAGCTATCCAGCCAAAGCCCGAGGATGATGTGACGGTGCTAACACAGCGAGTTTGGGATCACTTTGAGAAGGTGATCCGTGCGCATCCCGAGTGCTGGCTCTGGATGTACAAGCACTGGCGCTACACTCCGGCCATGGTGCGTGACGCGAAATATCCCGACTATTCGAACCCGAGCAAATCCATGACTGAAATGGTGGAGGCTTTGGCCTCTAGGCTCTAGGATCAATGAGATCCTTTAATTCCTGATCAAAGAAGCGCTGAGCCTGCTGTGCCCCGGCTTCATAGAACTCAGGCATTTGCTTCCCTGAAAACATCGAGGGACGGTCATGCATCGTCTCTGTGATGAGCACCTTTTTGCCATGCAGAGCTGCCAGCCGCAGGCGGTATTGGAGCAGTTGCTCACTCGCGCAGGCATGAGCCTGGGCAGTGAGATTGAAGAGATTGAAGGGAATGAACTGCGGGAAATGCTGCGAGGGGTGGGAGACGCGGTGCATGATGATCGTGTCCACTGAATCATCCTCCAGCCATGGATCGATCGGAGCCTCATGCGCCACGCCGCCATCAAAACAGTTCATGCCTGCGTGCCGGAGCGGTGAGAAAAGAGTGGGTACACAACAACTCGCGACCATGGCTCGGGCCAGCGAGCCGGTTTGCAGAAAATGGCTTTGCTGGGTGTCGAGATCACTGACGGCAGCCATGAAAGTCGGATCACGCAGCTCATCAATCTGTCGGCCGCCCAGGATGGTCTCCAGATAATCCGCAGCGGCATCGGGCTTAAACACAGCGGGATAAGATTCAGCAAAGGTGTTTCTCAAAAATTGCCACAACCATGGTGTCCTGCTGATAAAGGAAAGCCTGAAGTTCCAGGAAAGAACGATCTCGCGAATTCTCTCCGCAGGCAATCCTGCGGCATAAAGGCCGGCTGCAACCGCTCCAGCGGAAGATCCGCCAACACTCACAGGCCGCACGCCCAGTTCATGCAGTCGCGCCATGAATCCGGCATGGGTGGCGTAGCCGAGGAAGGAGGCGCCGAGGGTGATCGCGATGCGTGAACTCATGGTGTCCCTGCCTCTGCGGTTGAAAGGTCTAGCGAGCTTGCGCGTGATCCACTGATGAAGACCACCCCACCGATCAAGCCCCAGACCATGCTCATCAACCAGCCGGCAAGGGAGGCTGACACCGCCATGGCTCCCGGCAGTCCGGTCAGTGCATGGACGAGTGTTTCAAAGGTCTTTTCACGCACACCCAATCCCGATACCGAGATGGGCAGACCCGCCGCGGTGTCAACGATCGGCATGGCTGCCAAAAACTCCAGCATTGGAGCCGTTCCGCCCACGGCATGAAT
This sequence comes from Verrucomicrobiaceae bacterium, assembly GCA_947477755.1. GTDB lineage: Bacteria > Verrucomicrobiota > Verrucomicrobiia > Verrucomicrobiales > Verrucomicrobiaceae > Prosthecobacter. The sequence goes on from CANJVS010000216.1 coordinate 2,131, forward strand.
GCCGCAGTAGAAAGACTGAAAGTGAAACACAAACAACAGGACCGAGATGCCTGTGGCCAGAATGGAGCCGCGCCAGTCGCGCCGCAGGGCATCACAGGCAGAGGCGAATTTTTTGAGCGGCTTGAAACCCAGCACCCGCGGCCAGCGATGCTCACCCCAGCTGTACAGCTTTGGTGTGAAGGAAATCACCGAGAGCAGAATCAGGATGAGGGAGGCTCCCATGAACAGCTCATAGCCGCGCAAGATGGTTTGCACTTCGGGGCTGAGATTGTCCAGGCGATCCATCAAGGCCACGCGGCAGGAGAGAAACAAGATGCCAAGACCCACCATGCCCAGCATGTGATCAAGCATGACCGAAACCATCAGTGGCAGTTTGCGAGCCCCCGGCTTTGTCATCAGGGCGAGAATGCGATAGGTGTCACCACCCAGCACGCCGATGGAGGCGATGTTGAAAAAATTACTCGTGAGGGTGACTCGAAGCACCTCACGGCTGGAGACTTGCTGGTGCTGCCCGCGCAGCAGGATCTGCCAGCGTAAAGCACTGAGCCAGGTGGTGATGCCCACACACGCCAGCCCTGCCAGCGTCCATTTCCAGTGCGTGAACATTGCCCGCAGGTGCGGCCATATCTCCATGGAGAAACGGTGCTCGCGAAAGATCATCCACAGCAGTCCCGATGTGATGGCCAGCTTCAGCAGAATCGGGGCGGTTCTCTTCATGCTTGTGCTGGTCGTTGGGTTTTACGCCAGTCCTGCCGCTTCGATCGCCTTGGCAATGCTGTCCACGCTTTGCAGAATTTCGCGTGCCTGGGATTGATCGCTGATCTTGAGTTTGAAGTGCTTTTCAATGGCTACCACGAGCTGCAGCGCATCCACACTGTCGAGACCGATGCCGTTTGGGCCAAAGAGAGCTGCGTCATCAGCGATCTCATCCACGCTGATCTCCAGCATGAGTTCGCTGGCCATGACTTCTTTGATGCGTTGACGAAGGTTCATTCTTTGGAAAGTGGGGTGAGGAAAACGGGAGGCTGAAACGGTCAGACCATGCCACCATCCAGCTTCAGCGAAGCGCCAGTCATATAGCTCGCCTCCGCGCTAGCAAGGAAGAATACCACCGCAGCAATCTCATCAGGCCGGGCAAAGCGGCGCATGGGCGTCTCACGCTTCACGGCTTTGATTCGCTCCTCGGTCCACTCTCGCGGCAGGGCTCCCTCGATATGTCCGGGGCAGATGGCATTCACCGTGATGCCAAGACGCGCCGTCTCTTTGGCCAGACTTTGAGTTAGACCCAGAACGCCGGCCTTTGCCGCCGCATAGTTTGCCTGACCCGCGGGTGAATGCAGCGCGCTGAGTGAGGCCACATTCACGATGCGCCCCCAGCGCTGCATCATCATGGGCTTCATCACCGCCTGGCAGCCGAGAAAGACAGCGCTCAGGTTCGCTTCAAGCACGCCTGACCATTGGGACTGAGTCATCGTCGCCAGCAAAGCGTCGTCATGATAACCCGCATTGTTAATCAGCACATTAAGCGGCCCGCCTTGCGCCTCAATCATGCTCAGGGCTTCAGTCCAGGCTTCAGCTCGGGTGATTTCCAGTGGGCAAAGAAATGCCCGTCCGGAAAATTCACCCACCAGCGCTTCCGCCCGCTCCCGCTTTTCGCGCACGCCAAGAAAAACCTGGCAGTCCCTGTCACGCTCTAAGAAATAACTCGCCATGGCATGGCCCAAAATTCCATTGGCTCCAGTGATGAGAATGCGTCGTGTCGGGTGCATGAGATGGTTTGATCTTGGAAGGGGGTAGACAATCCAAGTCTAAGCTCGTCACATAGCACAAAATCAATCACCAACTGAGCGAATGTGGACGCAGCCTGCCCACAAGAGTCCTCTTCAAATCACTTCAGGCCCTCATGCCGCGTGGGGACGGTGAATGCGCAGAGGCGCTTTTGCCCCAGGAGGGCACAAAGAGTAAACAAGGCAGGAGCCCGCATTGGGCGTTGTATTCGACAAAGACAGCCGGCTTGTCTCGGGGGGTGAAGCTTCGCCGCGGGGCGTGGCGAGAGGGAATTTCAGTGCTGAAACTTTGAATTGCGATGTCGTGGGAGATGTGTCGCAAGAGTGCTGTTGGGTTTCGGTGAGGAAGTTCATATTTGTTGTTCTTTAGAGCTGAATTGGCGTCGAGTGTCGGTGTCTGAGCGTGATTCATCCTCCATGATCTCAGTGATCACTCAAGGTGACTATGGTAACAGCTTGGTCAGATTTCGGAATCCAGGCTGGATTGCCTCATTTTCGGCCCGGACAGAGACGAATCAGCCCAACGTTACACCGGCGGAACTGTCTGGCGGCGGGCGACATTATTCCTGAATCCGTGCCTTCCATTCATCGGAATTCCCCCTGAGTTCCGGGGTATACATCGCTTCGACCCTGGTTGGCAGGGCGCTGAAACGCCCGGGGATTTCGGCTTTGACGCGGTAGCTCAGGTTGTGTGTTCCGCGTGGCAGACGCTCGGCAAAGAAGGTGACGCGCTCGTCGCGGAATTCCTTGTAGCTCGCCAGTCCTTCGTAATTCCAGCCACTCTGCACTTCCACGGGTTCAAAGCCGGCGGGCTTCATGTCTTCGATGAGCACGTATTCGTAGTCGTTCTTGCTTTCGATGGTCATTTCCACTTCGATCAGATCGCCGCTCTTGATCGGTGCGTCGGTGATGATTTCTTCGCGACGGTATTTCAATCCGCGCTGCGTGATCACCTGGCCGCGTGAACCTGCAACCTGTTGATCCGGTTTCTCTTCAATCAGTTTGTAGAATTTGCGCCGTGCCTTTACTTCCAATCCAGCGGCGGGGATCATGTCTTCTTTGGAAAAGACGGTGAGGTAGGCGTTTGCGTAGAGTGGTGATTCGCCAAGCTTGCGCAGTTCAATCGAGTGCTGGCCGGTGGTCAGCGCATCGGCTTCGAGCACAAAGGTTCCGTTGAAAGTGAAGAGATTTTCCTTCGTGATTTCGACCTTGGTTTGCGACTTGCCATCGATGAGCAATTCCACGGTTTGCCGGGGGGAGGATTCGCCGCTGGCCTTCACAAACTCTGCCAGTGCTTCGATCACGGAGGCGGTGTCTTTTGTGCTGTTCCAGTAAGTGCCGTTGCGGCGGTTGTTGAGAAGGTATTTGGCGATGCGCGCCGCAGTCTCTCCCTTTGGCTCCACGGCAGCAAGCAGACGCAGGAAAGCCGCCTGCGTCTCGATCTGATCATCCCACC
>CANJVS010000217.1 GCA_947477755.1 Verrucomicrobiaceae bacterium
ACGGCATCATTTCAGCGACGGCATTTAGCTTCATGGTGCAAGAGCCCAGCGGGATCATGCTGCGATTGAGCGCGATGTCTTTGGCCTCGAGCCGATGCAGGTAACGCATCATGTCGGTCTCGGAGTGGTGGCTATGAAAAACAGGATGTATCAGGTAAGAGGAAGTGCGTTGGAGAGATGCCGCAAATTGGGGCTGCACGTCGGCGTCCAGATTCGGTTTCTGTCGTATTTCGCTGATGCCGAGGGCTGCGGCGATGTTGATGAGTTCCTCGTCTGTCACCCGCTCGTCGAGAGCAATGCCTACATGCGTCTCGTCCACCCGGCGTAGATTCATCCCAAACAGCTGTGCTGATTTCAGCACAGCATCAGCGTTTTTGACACACACGGTCAATGTGTCAAAAAAGTCAGAACCCGCGATTTCCAATCCTGCCGATGAGATTTCACGTGCAAGCCAGACTGCGGCTCCGTGAGTGCGCAAGGCAATGTTTTTCAGCCCGGCGGGGCCGTGATAGACGGCATACATGCCGGCCATGACGGCCAGCAGCACTTGAGCAGTGCAGATGTTGCTCGTCGCTTTTTCACGGCGGATGTGTTGCTCCCGCGTTTGGAGTGAAAGCCGATACGCTGGGTTTCCCCCGGCATCCTTTGACACCCCGATCAATCGACCCGGCATCCTGCGCTTCAGTGGATCCTTCACCGCCATGAAGGCGGCATGGGGGCCACCAAAGCCAAGTGGGACGCCGAAGCGCTGGCTGTTTCCAACGCAGATATCTGCACCAAACTCGCCGGGTGCCTTCAGCAGCGTCAGGGCCAGTAGATCGGCTGCGACCACGAGCAATGCTCCCGCGTCATGCACTTCTTTTGCCAGCATGGAGTGATCCTGGATCACGCCGAGCGTGTCGGGGTACTGCACCAGCACGCCTGCATATCCTGAGGCCCCATCCTGCTTGAGCCAATCAGAGGTGTCACCGACCACGACGCTTAGACCCAGGGCGGCCAGTCGCGTCTTGACCACCGCAATGGTCTGCGGATGACAGTTTCTGGAGACAAACACTCGCGTTGATCCGCTCACCTGAGCAGCCGCCATGGTCAGGGCTTCAGCACAGGCGGTGCCCTCATCCAGAAGGGACGCATTCGCCACATCCAGTCCGGTCAGGTCGCAGATCATGGTCTGAAAATTCAGCAGCGCCTCAAGCCTGCCCTGACTGATCTCGGGCTGGTAGGGCGTGTAGGCAGTGTACCAGCCTGGGTTTTCAAAAATATTTCTCTGGATGACAGGCGGCGTGAAGGTGTCGTGGTAGCCCAGGCCGATGAAGGAGCGCATCACCTTGTTTTGCGCCATGGTCAGGCTCAGACGGCGCAGCGCCTGCTGCTCAGCTAGTGGCTTTGGCAGGTTTAATTCGCCGCGTTGCCGGATACCCTCGGGCACCACTTGATCGATTAATTCATCCAGGCTGGAAACGCCGAGCGTCTGCAGCATGGCGGACGTATCTTCAGAGGAAGGGCCGATGTGACGGGGTGCAAAAGAGGGGGCAGCAGGCATGGCAGATCCGATCAAAACGAGCTTTTCAGTCAGAGCAAGTGCGCCGATGTGATTCGTGAGGGCGGGCGATGAAGAATCTTTGCCTAATCGTCATTGGCCTAACCATTGACAAGGTTTTGCCACCGCAGAAGCGCGTCATCAAGATACCTCACTCCATCCTGGGCTTAGGCGAGTCAGGGTTCTTTTCATCCAAAGGCAGAACTTCAACCTCTGCCTCAAGAACGTCAATCGTGGGCGCAGGATCAGCCTGGATTTCACTTTGCCAGTGGGTCATGGGCATGGGTGTCGCAGCACCCCGCAGTAGTGCCCGCCGGATGGCATACCAAATCACAGCCACGCAAGAAATAACCAACCCCGCCACGGCCACAGCCATCCCGACGACCACCACTAGCGCGATGATGCCAATGGCAAGCGCGGTAAACAGTCCCAGCAGCAGCACGCGCGGTAATCCCCGCACTCCGATCATTCGGAATTCAAACGCCCTTGTTTTCATGTCAGGACCATGCCTCTGCTTGCCGCGATGACAATGGGCATCTCCCCGGTTCACATTTTAGGCACCTTGTCCACCAACGCGGCGAATTCCGTCGCATCAAAGGCGCGCATGGTGGTTGTGTGCACATTGCCGAGGGATGACAGCGCCATCATCAGCCCTGTTGCTGCGGCATCATCTTTTGCCTGAAACAAAATCACCCCGTCATGGGCACCCAGTGTCCATAGCAGATGGAGGATTTTGACTCCGGCTTTTCGAGCCACGGCCTTGAAAGCCGTTGCACGATGCGGTGACTCATGAGCGTTTTGCAAACCTTGTTGGGTGAAGTTGAGAAGAGCTACGTAAGTGGACATCGTGGTGGTGGGTTGACTGAATTCGACCTTGGAGTGTTTACGATTTTCGGCTCCGCATATAGAGTGAGAAGCTGGTCCATTCTTGGCCGCCTGATCTTGATTCCTTTGTGGACAATTTCGAGCGACTGTGAAATTGGTGGTCTGTGCCCTAGGGTGCCTTAGCTGACAGCATTTCTTTCCCTCCAAACCGTGCCAGTCGCCGAATCCAGTCCCGCTCTTGCCTCTGCCTCGCAGATGGAACTGCGTGACGATTACCTCAGGGCGCTTCGTTGCATGATTCTCTCCCGCACGCTGGAGGAGAAGCTTGGCAGCCTTTACCGTGCCGGCGGGCGCATCGTGGGCGGCGTGTATCTTGGACGCGGACAGGAGGCCTTCAGCGCGGCCGCAGGCGTGAATCTGCGCTGGGGAAAGGATGTTTATGGTCCGCTGATTCGTGATCAGGCAGGCCGGATCGCATACGGGGAACCGATTCTGGACACGATGCGGACATATCTTGGCGCAGTCACCGGCCCCATGCGGGGGCGTGATGGTAATATCCACCGCGGTCAGCCGCAGAAGGGATACATGGCCATGATCTCGCATCTCGGCAGCCTGCTTTCCGTGGTGGCAGGCGCGCTTTTTGCCAGACGGTTGCAAGGCCGATTGGGTGACTGCGTGGGCGCTACGAGCATTGGCGACGGCGGCACCTCGACGGGTGCCTTTCATGAAGGCCTAAATATGGCAGCCGTTGAAAAACTGCCCTTGGTGGTCAGTGTGGCAAACAATCAATTTGCCTATTCCACACCGACGTCCCGCCAGTATGCATGCGAAAATTTGGTGGATCGCGCGGTTGGCTATGGAGTGAAGGGGTTCGGTGTGGATGGAACAGATTTGCTGGCGTGCATGCAAGTTTTTCGCACTGCGTTCGATAATGCGCGCGCAGGGCAGGGGCCACAGATGGTGGTTGGACGATTGTTGCGTCTTGGCGGGCATGGCGAGCATGATGACGCATCCTATGTGCCCGAAGTAAAAAAGAACGAGCATGAGGGCCGTGACTGCCTTTTTGTGGCCCAGCAGCAGGCACTGGATCTGGGGTGGGCCACAGCTGACGAGATCGAAGGTTGGCACAAGGAAGCTCGTCGTGAAGTCGATAAGGCCCAGGCGCAAGCGAGCAAGGAGCCCACTCCGGACCCTTATCGGGAAAACTGGCACGCACTTTCGACTCCAGAGTTGGTGGAGGGTATGAACGAATGAGTATCACCTATCTGGAGGCCATCCGTGAGGCCCAGTTTGAAGCGCTTCGGGAGAATCCAAATGTCTTCCTTTATGGGCAGGACATCAGTACCTTTGGTGGTGCCTTTAAAGCCACCAAAAATCTGAGCCGTGAGTTTCCCGGACGCGTCTTCGATGCACCTATCAGTGAGGATGCCATGATCGGCATGGCTGTCGGTGCCGCCATTGAAGGTGCGCGTCCGATTGTTGAAATGCAGTTTGCCGACTTTTCATCCGTCGGCTTCAATCAGATTGTCAATCAGGCAGCGACACTCTTTTGGCGCACCAACACAGCCTGTCCCATCACCATTCGCCTGCCTTCCGGCGGCACCCCCGGCAGCGGCCCGTTTCACAGCCAAAGCATGGAGAGCATCTACGCCCATTACCCGGGGCTGGTGATCCTCGCGCCTGCCACGGTCGAGGATGCCTATTGGATGCTTCTGGAAAGTGTGAAGCTCGATGACCCGGTCATTTTTTGTGAGCACAAATTTCTTTATTATCATCTCAAGGCGGATGGTTTTGGAGAGGCCATGCCCATCGGCAAAGCGCGCATCGCAAGGCCTGGCCGCGATGCCACGATCGTGACATACAGCGCCATGCTGCATGAGTCGCTGCGTGCGGCTGAAGAGTTGAGAATAGATGGTTATGAGGTCGAAGTCGTTGATCTGCGCTCCGTCAAGCCAATGGATACCGATACCATTCTGGCTTCGGTAGCACGGACAGGACGGCTGCTTGCGGTTGGTGAGTCTTTTCCATGGGGCGGTGTCACTGCTGAAGTCATTGCCCGCGTCTCCAGTGAGGCTTTCCATTTGCTGGATGCTCCGCCGATGCGTCTGAATTCAAAAGACACGCCCATCCCATATCACCCGAATCTCTGGAAATCGCACCGCCCCACCACGGCCAATATCAGTGCCGCGCTGAGACAGTTGCTGCGTTATTGATGGTCTTCCTGTCTTGACGCTCTTCAGGCGCATCCCCATGATGGTGGCCCATGGTTTTACGCGCACTTTTTGCTCTTCTCCTTTCCATCTCACTTTCGGTCTTGTCGGCGGATGACTACAAACTGGGGCCACTTTCTCAGGAGAAGGTGGATGTGCCGAAGGGGAAGGTCATTCAGATGCCAGTGCATGAATCGAAAATTTATGCGGGCACGAAGCGGGATTGGTGGATCTATGTGCCGGCTCAATACAAGCCTGAGCAACCGGCCAATCTGATGGTCTTTCAGGATGGGCATGATTATGTCGGATTGAAGGGGGCTTGGCGCGTGCCAGTGGTCTTTGATCATCTGATCGCATGCGGGGACATGCAGCCGACGATCGCTATCTTTATCAATCCGGGTCACAGCGGCGAATCAAAACCGGTGAGTGCGTGGAAGAACAACAATCGCGGCAAAGAGTACAACACGCTGGGCGATGCCTATGCACGTTTCCTTCTGGATGAAATCATCCCGCAGGTGGCAAAGGACTACCGGTTGACGGATGATCCTGATGGCTGGGCGATAGCGGGAGCAAGCAGTGGGGCGATTTGCGCATTCACCGTGGCGTGGGAACGGCCTGACAAGTTCCGCAAAGTTTTTTCCACCATCGGCAGCTATGTCGATCTGGCGGGCGGGCATGTGTATCCGTCGATCATCAGGCTGACGGAGCGCAAGCCGCTGCGGATCTATCTGCAGGATGGCAGCAGCGATCTGGACAATCCCTACGGCAACTGGCC
>CANJVS010000218.1 GCA_947477755.1 Verrucomicrobiaceae bacterium
ATCGAGCACGAAAACGTCGGCCCTGCCGAGGATGGCGGGCATCTTGGCGTAGTAGGGCTTTGGCCGCGCAGTCTCCTCACAGCGGGCGATGCCGATATGCGCGACGGTGGCATCCGGCACGAGCGGGAGGATCGCCTCTGACAGGCCCAGGCCGGCACGCAGGATGGGCACGAGCACGATGGGCCGCGCGAAACCCTGCCCCTCAGTTTCTGCCAGAGGGGTTTGGACCGTGAGGGTTTCTGTCTCCAGGCCGCGCGTGGCCACGGTGAAAAGAATTTCCGCCAGCCTCTGCAGATGCCAGCGAAAGGCGGATGAGGGCGTGTCCACCCGGCGCATGGCGGTGAGATGGATCTGAGCCAGAGGATGGGTGACGACGATGGGCTGGGCGCTCATGCGATCAGAATGTTCCTGCAGAATGGCAGGGCCATGTTCAATTTTCCTGCGCTGGTTTTGCCGGTGCGTCTGGCACGGTTCCCCCGGTGGTCGCGGGCGTTGCAGTGGCGGGTGCAGTCCCGGAAGCTGGCGTTGGGGGACCATTCGGATCACCGGGTGGCAGGGCCATGGCCGCGGCGGCGGCGGCTGCAGCAGCGGCGGCCTCATCGGCTTTCTTTTTGGCTTCGGCAAATTTGGCGGCGTTGTCCTTGGCCTTCTTTTCAGCCTGCTTGAGGTAGCTCGGGTAGTCGGGACCGTTGCCGGTGATAGTTACCGGCGTGCTCACGGAGATGTGATTGAAGATAATGGCAGCGGCCTTGGCTGGCATGCGGATGCAACCATGCGAGGCACGGCGGCCGGGATGCGGGATGGGGCCGATGTGCATGCCCACACCATCGCCCGTGAGGCGCATGAAGAAGGTCATCTTCGCGGCTTCAAACCGTCCGCCCGGCGGCAGCAGATCGCGACCCTGCTTGAAGTCGGAGTTCACCAGCTTGCCTGCCGCGTCGTAGCCCTTGCCATAAAGGTTGGAGACTTTGTCAGCGACTTTTTCCAGCACCTTGAAATCGCCTGTTGGTGTGGGGAAGCTGGTGATGCCCGTGGCCACATACGTCCAGCCGATCTGGTCGCGCCCGTTGAAAAGATAGGCCATCTGATCATTCACATGAATTTGCATGGAGGTGATGGCCTTGTCCTGACCGTTCCATTCAAAGAGGCCCTTCGGCTTCGTCACGGGCACCGCTACCGGCGGTGGTGGCGGCGGCGGTGGTGTGGTTTTGCAGGCGGAAAGCCAGAGTGCCAGTGTCAGCAGAGTGCTGAGGCTGGCGAATCGCAGGAGACGGGCGGAGTGCATGTGCGCGAGTCTACGATGCGCAAGGCCTGCACATCAAGCTCCGCCATGATTTACCGGAAAATTCCGGCGCGCTAGCTCGTCAGCTCCACGCCAGTGCGCTCGGCTTCGTTGAGGTAGCAGCCGGGATCGGAGCCCCACAGGCCGCCGTGCTCGCCATAGGCGGCGCGGGTGCGGAATCCGCCGCCGCAGACGGAGAACCAGCGGCAGCTTGCACAGGGACCGACCATGCGGGACTGGCGCTCAGTCTGACTCAGGGTGCCGATGGATCGAATGTCGCGCAGGGTTTCAGCCGAGGTTTCATTCTGGCCTTCCCAGATCTGGGAGAATGGCTGGCGCTTCACATTGCCGAGCAGGATGTCCTGCCAAAATTGATCGGGATGCACATTGCCCTGCGTGTCGATGTTGGCAATGCCTCGACCAGAGCTGTTGGCTCCGCCACCGTTCCAGGAGAGCAGCCTCCGGGCCTCCTCAAGGTTCGGGTGACCTTCCTGCTCCATGCGCAGCAGCAGATAAGCGCCGTCTGCGGGCTGAGCCACCGTGAGCAGCTCGCGATTCACGCCCTGACGATGCCACGCTTCGACACGGCTGAGAAGTGTGTCCAGCGCATAGCGAGACTCTTCAGGCGTCAGCACTTGCAGACTGCTGCCGCGGCCTGCGGGCACGAGATGATAAAAACACACGCGCTGAATTTCCTTCTCTTCGATGAAATCCAGAATCTGCTCGATGTTCTGCACATTGTGACGCGTGAGGGTAAGGCGCAGGCCGGTTTTCTGACCCACGTCATGGCAGTTGCGGAAGCCGCGCACCGCACCGTCAAAGGCGCCTTCCTTGCGGCGGAACTCATCGTGAATCTTGCCGATTCCATCGAGCGAAATGCCGACGTAGGCCACGTTCGCCGCTTTCAGCAGCGCGGCTTTCTCGGGCGTGATGAGCGTGCCATTGGTGGAGATGGTGAGCTTCAATCCGGCAGCGGAGGCTTTCTCCACGATGTCAAAGAAGCGTGGATGAATGAGCGGCTCGCCGCCGGAGAGCAGCAGCGATGGCACCTGATACGCGGCGAGGTCATCAATCACGGCCTCCATCTCGGGCCAGGTCAGCTCGCCGGGATAGTTGAGGGCGTTCGAGTCGGAATAACAATGAACGCAGCGCAGATTGCAGGTGCGCGTGATGTTCCAGACGGTGATGGGTTTGCGCGAGCTGGCGCTGCTGTGGCCGCCGGGATGTCCCGGCTTATGGCCTGTGCCATAGCGCAGCGCGTCGGCGGGTTGGGCGAGTCCGGTCCAAAGTTTGGTTAGGTTGGTCATGAGGATAGGGCGGTTGGAATGGTTGGGACGGTGAAGCTGGATCGTGGCTGGTAGATGCAGGAGGGGTCTTCGGCGAATGGATCACCCGTCATGCCATAGGCGCGGGCCCGTGAACCGCCGCAGACGGAGCGGAACTCGCAGCGGCCGCACTTGCCGCCGAGCGCGTCATTGTCGCGCAGCGAGAGAAAGAGCGGATGACGGCGATAAATGTCCGCAGGATGCTCATTGCGCACATTGCCGCAGTCGAAAGGCAGGAAGCCGCTGGGTGAAACCACGCCCGTGTGGGAGATGAACATCACGCCCCGGCCATCGCGAATGCCGAGCGGCGATCTCATGCCCGGACGCTGGCGACCCTGCGCGCCCATTTTCTGAATCAGCACGCGCCGGAAGTGATGACCCTCCGTTGTCTTGATGGCGAACGGTGCATTGCCGACGAGCGCAGCCATTTCTTCAAAGACATGCTCCACATCCTGCGCGTCCGGCAGATCCGCCGCAGCGGCACGCCCGGTGGGCACCAGAAGGAAGACGCTCCACATCGCCGGCTTCAGTTCGAACATCAGATTCTTGAAGGCCTCAAACTCGCGCAGATTGCTGCGCGTGAGCGTGGTGTTGATCTGCACGCTCAGTCCGGCGGCATGAGCGCGATGCACTGCGGCGATGGTGCGCACATACGTTCCCGGCACACCGCGAAAGGCATCATGCGTCTCACGCGTTGCACCGTCGAGGCTCAGCGAGATGCGCTCGACACCGGCGGCCTTGATTTCGTCGAAGTCCGCGTGGATCAGCCGCGCCGTGGCCGAGGGGCTCAGCCCGACATGCAATCCCGCCGCAGTCGCCTCGCGCACCAGATCAAGGGCATCAATGCGCATCAGCGGATCACCACCGGTGAGAATGAGCATCGGTGGATTCAGCTCTGCCAGTTGCCGGATCAGGCGGCTTGCTTCCCCGCGATCCAGTTCATCCGGGTGGCGGTGCGATTGCGCCTCCGCCCGGCAGTGCCTGCAAGCGAGCGCACAGGCCCGGGTGATCTCCCAGAACACCAGAAACGGACGTTCATCAAAGCCCTCATAGCCCATGGAGGCGACTCTTGACCAATCAGGGTCCGGCAGCGGTGGTTTCATCTGCACAGTAAACGCAACGCCGCCGCCGCACACCTAGCCGTGATTGTCGGAGGTCATGCCGATCTTGGCATTGGGGCTCTTCACACTGGCAATCAAATGGTGCTCATGAATTTCGGAGCCACGATTTCAGGCGGTTCCTGGAAGTATCCAGCGCTCTCAGCTACCGCTTCAAAACGATGCTCCGAACACGGAACGACGGACCTCACTCCTCATCACGTGTCACAAACCGGCGGCGGTGCCAGATGAGCCAGAGCAGAGCCAGCAGGCCCCAGGTCCAGGCGGCGTAGAGGTGATGTGAAACCGTCGTTGAAGGCACCCAGGCGGGTGTGGCGCGGGTGGTGGCGGTCAGGATGCCGAGGAACACGAGGAACCGCACCCACTTGCTGCGCACAAAGAAGCCATCAAGATCACCGCTGTGGCCGAACAGCACCCGGCTGGCGACGATGAGGATCAGAAGACCGAAGCCGTCGGCGTAGAGCAGATGCTCGATGGATACGTGCTGTTCATAACGAAAAGGTGCGAGCACGAGACCGAGCAGGCCGAGACCGAGCGCCCAGAACAAACCGGTGGTCAGTGAGCCGCGCAATGCATCGCCGGGCGATTTGCGCCAGCGCACTTCCATGAGCAGATACCCGGCGACAACCAGGGCGCGCAGAGCATAACCACTCATCACCTGACCGAAAGCTTCCAGAGCGAAACTGCTAACCATGAGCATGGCAGCAACGACGGAGCGGATCAGTTTTGACCGGCTCTGCGCCGGCGTTTTGGGATCGCCAAAATCACCACCGAGCATGCGTGGAAAAACAAACGAGCCGATGCCCAGCATCGGCGGCAGCAGCAGCCCCTGATAGAGCAGCAGATTCGCGAGCCGCAGCCGCTGAAGGTCGATCACAACGGAGGAAAGGAGCAGCATCGACGCGCCCGCAATACCGCAGCCCAGCCCGGTGAGCGCGAGCAGCATTTGCGGTGGCGGCATCTCCTTCCTGAACTTCACGACGCGAATCACCAGGCTTAGCAGCAGCGACACAAGCAGCGCGATGAAGAAGCCGTCCCCCAACGCGTGATGCAGCCGGAGATGACAGACGGCGGAGGCCTGATGCAGCGCGAAGAGCCAGAACAGCTCCAGCGGCGTGAGTTTCGGCGCCGTGGCCATGCGCGGACCGGCGGTGCCGAGAAAGCCGACAACAAAGGCCGCGCCAAAGGCCTCGATCATGAGGCGTGAGTGAACGATGTTCGGATAAAAACCGAGTTGCCCGGCATAAAACAACGGCCACAGCGACACGCCGATGATGCTCCACACGGCACCGCTGAAAAAGAACAGCCGGTATGGCTCAGACGCGAGCCAGCGCAGACCGTCTTTGCGCGGTGCCTTGCTTTTGTGCTTCTTGTGTTTGCAGGAGGGGAAGTTCAAAATTTGATGCCGGTCATGACATAGACGAAATCGGCATCACTGCCAGCGCCGGTATCAGAGAGATAACCGCCCGCGAAGAAGTGGGAGTAGCCGAGAGTGACGTTAAAATTGGTGCAGACGGCATAAGCCAAGAGCAGGTCGAGTTCGCTCCCTGCATCATTACTGGCGGAAGCTTTGGCTGGGCGGACTGCGGTGGCGGCATTGGCGCGGCGCCAGG
>CANJVS010000219.1 GCA_947477755.1 Verrucomicrobiaceae bacterium
AAGCAGCGCGGGCTTGGCAGCAGCGGCATGGCGCTGTGGGTGAAAGGGCTCGGCATGTATGGTCCGCACGCCGCGGCGAAGAAGGCGGGCTTTCAAAAGGAGGACGTGCTCGTCGAAGTGGCAGGCATCAAGGAGCGCATCACCGAGAGCCGGTTGCACGGCCATCTTTTGCAGGAGCATCTGCAAGGCGGGCAAGTCCCCGTGACCGTGCTGCGCGGAGACAAACGCGTGGAACTGAAACTGCCGATGCAGTGAAGTTCGCGGAATTGAACTCCGGGCTTGGCGAAGCTCCCTGATCAGCCTAGCCTCAGTGCATGTGGCGATGGTTCTCTCTTCTATGGATGACGGTAGCATGGACGGCTGCCGCCCAGCCTGTCTTTGATCCCACTGCTTTGAAAGCTCTCGATCAAGTGATCGAGAAGGCGGTCGCGAAAAAGAACCCGGCGGGTGTGGTGCTATGGCTGGAGCATCGCGGACTGACACACACGCTCGTCAAAGGAGCGCGTGAACTGGTGCCGGTGCGGGAGGAAATGACGGCGGACACTATTTTTGATGCAGCTTCCCTGACCAAGGTGATTGCCACGACACCTTCCATCATGGTGCTGGCCGATCAGGGGAAGATCGATCTGGATGCGCCCGCGTGCCGTTACCTAACCGAATTTGTGGGCGAAGGACGTGAGCTGATCTGCATCCGGCATTTGATCACGCATACCTCGGGCTTGAAACCGGGCATCCCCGAACTGCCGGCCTGGATCGGCTATGCGGAGGGCATCCGCCGTGCTACGGCCAGCGTGCCTGATGCGCCGCCAGACAGCTTCTTCCGCTACAGTGACATCAATTTCATTCTGCTCGGCGAGATCGTTCAACGGGTTGGCAAACAGAAGCTGGATGTCTTTGCCGCCGAGCATGTTTTCAAACCGCTGAAGATGAACTCGACACGCTTCGTGCCGCCTGCGGACTGGCGCTCGCGCATCGCCGCGACTGAGCGTGATGAACTCGGGCAGATGCTCTGCGGTGTGGTTCATGATCCCACGTCGCGCCGCATGGGCGGCGTCACCGGACACGCCGGCCTGTTCATCACAGCGGCCGATCTGGCGCGGTATGCGCGGATGATTCTTGCTGGCGGTGAGCTGGATGGCGTACGCGTTTTGAAAGCCGGAACCATCGCCCAAATGCAACGCGTGCAGACGGCGGCCACCGTGTTTGAGCGGCGCGGATTCGGCTGGGATATCGACTCCACCTACAGCCGGCCTCGTGGCACCATGTTTCCCACCGGTTCATTCGGGCACACAGGCTTCACCGGGACGAGTTTGTGGATTGATCCCGCCTCGCAAAGCTTTGTCATCTTTCTCAGTTCGCGGTTGCATCCCGATGGTGGCGGCAGCGTGCGTGATTTGTATGAACTCGTCGGTACTGCGGCGGCGAAATGCATTCCCGGTTTTGACTTCAAAAATGTGGCCGGCGCTTTGCCAAAGCGGCGCGCCAACGAAATCCCGACAGTGCTTAATGGCATCGATGTGTTGCAGCGCGATGGGTTTACCGCATTGAAGGGACTGCGCGTGGGACTCATCACGAACCACACCGGCATCAATGCTTCGAGGCAGAGCACGATTGATCTGCTGCATGAATCTCCCGTGGTGAAACTGCGCGCCCTGTTCAGTCCCGAGCATGGCATTCGCGGCGAGCTGGATCAGGCGAAGATCACGGACTCGAAGGATCAGAAGACCGGCTTGCCCGTGTTCAGCCTGTATGGTGAATCGCGTGCGCCAAAACCCGAACAGCTCGCCGAACTGGATGCGCTGGTGTTCGACATTCAGGACATCGGCTGCCGTTTTTACACTTACATCTCCACCCTGCGGTTGAGCCTGGAAGCGGCGGCGAAAGCGGGGAAGAAATTCATTGTCCTTGATCGTGTGAATCCTATTGGCGGCATCGAGGTGGAAGGCCCGGCGGTGGTGGATCATGAGACCTTCACCGCCACGCACACGATCCCGATCCGCCACGGCATGACGGTCGGTGAACTGGCTCGGATGATGAGCGCGGAGCGGAAGATTGGCGCTGATTTGCAGGTGATCCGGATGGAGGGCTGGCGGCGTGAACTGCTCTATGATCAGACCGGTCTGCCTTGGCAGAATCCGTCACCCAACATGAGATCACTGGAGGCCGCGCTGCTTTATCCGGGCGTGGGTTTGCTGGAGTTCAGCATCAGCGTCGGACGTGGTACTGACACGCCGTTCCAGGTGCTTGGCGCGCCTTTTGTCGATGATCTTCGGTTGAGTTATGAACTGAACAAACTCGGACTGTCCGGCCTGCGTTTTGTGCCGGTGCGGTTCAAACCGTCGGCGAGCATTTTTAAAGACGAATCCTGCGGCGGCGTGCGCCTCATCATCACCGATCGTGAAGTTCTCAAGCCCGTGGCGGCGGGCATCGCCATCGCAGTGACTTTGCAGCGTCTTTATCCAAAGCAGTTCGCGCTGGAGAAGGTGAACACGCTGCTCAATCACACCAAACTTCTGGAACAGATCCGCGTGGGCAAAGACTGGCGGTTGATCACCGAATCCTGGTCGGAAGAAACCGCCGCTTTTACCAGGCGGCGGGAGTCGGTGCTGATCTACTGAACGCTCAGTCTAACGGCCGCCATTGCTCCGATTAGAAATCGTGGTTCTGATGCATTGAATGTTATTCCGAGGCGGGCCGTGTGAAGCTGATGCCGGCGGAGATTGTGCCAGCCGTTGCTCCGGTGAGTTGAGGCAACAGGCCCTGCCCGGCCCCGAGCACCGCGGGATCGGCTTCGCCCGCAGCGGGTTGTCGCATGATGCCTGTGACATTCACTAGGCGGGGGATCGCGCCATCCTGCACGCTGTAGCTTCCGGTGAACATGCCCGTGGCAGCGGTGATGGTGATTTTCCAGGCGCGCGGGTTGTTGGTTGGAGGAGTGCCGGGCACGGTCAAGAGGCCGGCGCTGTTCATGTTGACGAGCGTGGGCATGCCGGTCGTGGTGACGCTGCCGAGTCCGTCGTGGATGACGTTCATGTCGCCTGTGACATTGAGGCCGAGTCGTTGGACCAGGGTGATCGCTGGAGCCGGCGTTTTAGCTGCAAGCGGCGGCTGCCATGGATCAAGGATGGTTGCCATGGCGGACTCGGGGATGCCGCCACGGTAGTTGGTGTCCGTGGTTTTCGCCTGCCTGGCCCAGAAGAGTTGGACCATGGCGGCGGAGGCGATGTAGCCGCGGCCGGTGAGATTCGGATGAGCCGTCAGTGGCAGCCAACCTCCAAAGTAGCTGTCGAGCCGCGCGGCATAAGGCTGGAGATAGAGTCGATAACCGGTGTCCTTGTCTGGCAGCAATCCAGCGGTGAATTTGGTGCCATCGGGGAGCGCACCGGCATAGGTCATCTTGCCTTTGATGTCGATGATAGCCGTGGCGTAACCGAAGCCTGAAGGCAGAGGCAGCACCGAGGTGGTGAGCGGCACGGGAGTTCCCATGATGGAGGTGTGAGCGCCAGCATAGGGGACGGCCGGTGTGCCGGAGAGCAGGAGCAGTTTTTTGCCGGTGGAAGTGCTGCCGAAAGGAATGCTTGAGCCGGGTGGCGTGCCGGTGGCGCGAGTGACCGTGGCGCTGAAATCGCCGTCCAGCGGTGTGGTGAAGGTGATGTTGTATGTCACCGCCGCGGTGCCGGCGCCGAGCGTGAAGGACTTGGTGAAGCTGGCTGTTTCATTGACGAAATCAGGCGTAATTGGTCCAGCGAGCGCAAAAGGCGTGAGATCCTTCGCTGTGGTCAGTTTGCCCGTAAAGGTGGCGCCGGTGGCGGTGATGGTGATCTCAAGTTTCGCGACGGGCGCGGCTGAACCGGCGGCGGTAAGCAATGCCTCATACTGTGCGGCAAAAGTTTCCACCTCCAGGGTGCCCTTCATATAAACAAAAGCATAGTTGGTTGACGTGCCTGCCGCAGGCGTGATGGGGTAATTGCCGCCAGGACTGGTCTTGGTCGCTGTCGTCGCGACCGTTGGCGATTTGGTCAGGGCACTGGTCGCATTGTCACTGCCGAGGAAGCCACTGTAGGCAAAGGTGAGCACCGGGTTGTCCTGTCCGGTGAACTTGCGCTTGTCATCCGCGGCGACAATGAGCGGCGCTTTGTTGATGACAAGGGTGCCGGTTTTCTTCACCGCTGTCGCCCCTGTGCCGGTGACGGCCTCAACTGGATAACTGCCGGCGTTCGTGGGAGGGGTGGTGCCTTTCACCGTGCCGATGGTGTAACTGATGACGGGGGTGCCTGCTCCACCGACAGTGCCGATGGCGCGTGGTGTGCCAGTGTAGGTCTGGATGAGATTGGTCAAAGTGATCCCGGCAGCAGGAGCCGTGACGGCGAAGGATTGCTTCACATCCACAGCGGGCAGGAAGTTGGCATTGCCCGCTTGCTTAGCGGTGATAGCGACGGTGCCAGCAGCTCCACTGAGCGTCACGGTATTACCAACGATGCTGATGACCGGACCCGTGAAGGTGTAGGTCAGCGGCAGGCCCGAAGTGGCGCTGGCGCTGAGAGTGAAGGTGGGACCCTCACTCCCAGAACGCGGAGGCAGCGGATTGAAGAGGATGGTTTGTGGCAGCTTGGCAGGCGTGCCGGTGAAGACATCAAAACTCTGGTCCACAGCTGCCGCAGCGGTGAAGTCACTGTTTCCAGGCTGGCTGGCGCGAAGAGATACCACGCCCGTGGCACCCGTCAGAGTCAGCACATTGCCAATCACGGAAGCCGGGCCGCCGAGAACCTGATAACTCACTGGTAGACCGGAGGAAGCAGCGGCACCGAGCAGGAACGGCGCTGTGCCAGTAGGGCGATCGATCAGCGGAGCAAAGGTGAGTGTCTGGGCTGCTTTCGAGACCTCGATGGTCTGGCTGACAGAGGCGGCCATGAAGTTGTCATTGCCCACCTGGGATGCCTTGAGCACCACAGATCCCGCGCCAATGAAGGTCAGCTTGTTCCCGACCAACGTCGCCGGACCACTCGTGACCACAGTGGTCACCGGCAAAAGGGAAGATGAGGTTGGCAGTGTGATCGTGATCGTGTTTGCCACCACATTCGCCGGCACAAAAGCGCGGTCAGCGATGTCGGCAAAGGTGATGGTCTGCCCCGGCTTCGGTGTCGTGCGCGAGTCGAGATCACCGCCATTGAGGATGATAAAGCGGTTGCGGGACTGGCCGTTGAAGTTGGCGAACGCTCCACCGACGTAAATCCGACCTGAGGAGTCGGTGGTGATCGCCTGGATGAAGTTGTCAAAACCGGCACCGATGTCGAAACCAGCATCAGCAACGAGATTGGCGTCCGTCC
>CANJVS010000220.1 GCA_947477755.1 Verrucomicrobiaceae bacterium
AAACGGCAGATCGCGATTGAAGGCATCGACCACCCATTGCCGGTAGCGCCATGCCGCAGGCCGGATGAAGTCCTGCAGATAACCGTCGCTGTCCGCATAATGGGCGAGATCGAGCCACCACCGCGCCCAGCGCTCACCGAAATGCTCGGAAGCCAGCAGACGCTCCACCACACGCTCATAGGCATCGGTTCGCGCATCATTCACAAACGCATCCACCTCCAGCGCTGATGGCGGCAGTCCCGTGAGATCCAGGCTTGCGCGCCGGATCAGAGTGACACGATCCGCTGCGGGTGAGGGCTGCACGCCCGCCTTTGCCAGTCGGGCGAGGATGAAACGATCCACAGGATGCGGCGCATTCGCGATGACCGGTGGCTCCACGTGCTGTGGTTTGATGTAGGCCCAGTGGGGTTCATACACCGCACCCTGATCGATCCAGCGTTTCAGGATGTCTTTCTGCACGGCGGTGAGCGGCTTGCCTGTTTTCTTTGGCGGCATCAGGTCATCGGCATCAACCGTGAAAATGCGCTCGATCAGGGCGCTCTCCGCCGGCTTTCCCGGAACCACCGCCTGTGCTCCCGACTCCAGTTTCGCCGTGGCACCGGCATGCGAATCCAGGCGCAAGCCGGCCTCACGCTGAGCCTTGTCGAATCCGTGGCATTTAAAACAGGCCTCCGCGAGGATCGGCAGCACGTCCCGGTTGTAATGCACATCGGACTGACTCCAGGCATGGAGAACCGCCACGAAATGGAACACCAGAATGGAAATCCCAATCCGGTTTCGGCGTGAATCGGTGTGATGGCGCAGCTTCGGCACCTCACTATTACAACCGGTTCCGACAATCCTTTGCGGCGACTCTTCAGTCCACGGCGACCTTCACGACCACTTTGAAGACCTGCCCGGGCTGTTCCCACTCCACGCATGGCGCATGAGCATCATGCGGAAAAAGAATGGCGAAATGACCGGCGCTCAGGTGCAGTGGCGTGACATCCGGCACGAGCTTCCACAGCGCCGCCTCTTTGGTTTCATCATAAGCCATCGTCTCTTCCTTCATCGCGCTGAGCGGAGCCCAGAGGATGGTTTCACGTCCGCTGTACACAAACTGCACATCGATGTATTTGCGGTGCGCCTCGAACTTGGCCTTCTCCACCGGCTTCGTTTCATAAGTCTGCACCAGTGCGAAACAATGATCGCCATCGATGTCGTGACGTCCCAGAGCCTGGGTGCCATCCACCGTGCGGAGAAAGGCAAAGGCTTTGGCAAAACGCGAGTTCAGGGATTCATAAAGGGCGGCGTGACTGAGAGTGTCCTGGATCATGATCGGGATGGGTTGGTGTGAATGGGTTCTATCGATGCTCGATGACGTCTTTGGCCTCGAAGCGGACTTTGGGCAGGCCGGCGTAGCGGTCATCGGCGCTGCGATAACCGACCGGGCATAATACAGCGGCGGTGCGACCTTCTTTTTCGAGCTCCAGAATCTCATCGAACCTGGCGGGGACGAATCCTTCCATCGGACAGGTGTCGAGACCGAGCAGAGAGGCGGCAAGCATGAACTGTCCGAGCGCGATGTAGGTCTGCAATTTGGCCCACTGCTCCAGACCGCCCTTGGCTTCCAGGCCATCACGGAAACCAAGCACCATCTTGCGGAAACTCAGCAAACCGTCCGCCGAACCGCCGCGCACCTCAATCATGCGCGCAATGTTGGCATCGACATGCTCAATGCTGAGCACCTTCGGCACCGTCATCACCACGAGGCGTGAGCAGTCGGCGATCTGGCGCTGATTCCAGGCGTGAGGCACGAGTTTTTCACGCAACTCCCTGTCCTGGATGATGATGAATTTCCATGGTTGAAGGCCGAAGCTGGAAGGCGTGAGAACAAGCGACGCTTCAAGTTGAGCCCAGGTTTCCGCCGGGATTTTTTTGGCGGGATCAAAGACTTTGCAGGCGTAGCGCCAGTTCAGGGCGGATAGGATGTCGGACATGGGTGTGAGGCGCAGTTCATCGCGCAGGGAGATGTTTCGTCAAGATGCAGCTTTGTCCCTTGCCATTGCCGCGTGTCTCCGCTGGGATGTGTCCAACATGAAAATCACTTTCTGCGGCGCCGCCGGGACAACGACTGGATCAAAGCACCTCATCGAGGTCAACAACTCACGCATCCTGCTGGACTGCGGGCTCTATCAGGGACGGCGTGCGGAAGCGCTGGAGAGGAATCGCGACTTCCCTTTTGATCCAGCGAAGATTGACTGCGTGGTGCTCTCGCACGCTCACATCGACCACGCGGGAAACCTGCCGCATCTGTGCAAGCGCGGCTTCACGGGGAACATTTTTTCCACACCGGCCACGCGCGATTTATGCAGCATCATGCTGCCGGATGCGGCTCACATTCACGAGAGCGACATCTCCTGGCTGAACCGGCACCGCAAGCGCGACGATCTGCCTGAGTTGGAGCCAAGCTACCGTCAGGTTGATGCGGAGAAATGCCTGCGCCAGTTCGTGACACTCGGCTATGAGCGGCACATGCACATCGCTGACGGCGTGCGGCTGACTTTCATCGACGCCGGCCACGTGCTTGGTTCCGCCCAGGTCATTCTGGACATCGACGACCAGGCGACAGGCAAGCACTCGCGCCTGCTTTTCAGCGGCGACATCGGACGTCCCGACAATGACCTGCTCAACAATCCAGCTCCCTGCGAAAAAGTGGATTACGTGATCATGGAGAGCACCTATGGCGGCCGGAAGCATGAACTGGCCGCGCAGACCGCCGACCACCTCTGCAAAATCATCCGTGAGGTGCAGCAGCGCCGCTCCCATCTGATCATTCCCTCGTTCGCCGTGGAGCGGACTCAACAGTTGCTCTTCACCCTGGACAGGCTGCGCCATGAGAACTGCTTTGGCCCCATCGCCACCTATGTGGACAGCCCGCTTGCGGTGAAAGCCACGGAGATCTTTCGCCTGCACGTGGATGACTTGAAGACGGAAGCCAGCCAGGCGCTCTTCATGCGGCATGACCCCTTCGGCTTTGAGGGATTGCATCTGGTACGCACGGTTGATGAATCAAAGTCACTCAATCGGATCAAAGGCGCCGCCATCATCATTTCCGCCTCCGGCATGGCTGAGAGCGGACGCATCCTGCATCACCTGCGCAACAATGTGGAAAACCCAAACAACATCCTGCTCTTCGTCGGCTACTGCGCGGAGAACACGCTGGGCTGGAAGCTGCGCAGCGGCCACAAACATGTGAACATCCTCGGTGACGAGTTCGAAGTGCGGGCGGAAATCGAAACCCTCGACTCCTTCTCAGGCCACGCGGACCACGATGAACTGCTCAGCTGGTTCGA
This sequence comes from Verrucomicrobiaceae bacterium, assembly GCA_947477755.1. Taxonomy (GTDB): domain Bacteria; phylum Verrucomicrobiota; class Verrucomicrobiia; order Verrucomicrobiales; family Verrucomicrobiaceae; genus Prosthecobacter. The sequence continues at coordinate 3,336 of CANJVS010000220.1, forward strand.
TCGCGTCGGCGGCGTGAAGAAGCGCGTCTTCCTCGTCCATGGAGAGCCTGAACGCTCTGAAAAATTGTGCGAAGCCCTTTCAGCGAAGCACCCCACCGGTCAGGTTGAAGTCGCCCGATTGATGCAGAGCGTCGAGCTTTGAGCAATGCAACTCCGGTTGGAGCAAGCAGACCAATTCACACATAAAAAAAGGCCGGGAGCAAAAGCACCCGGCCTCTTTCACATCTTCTTGTGATGCAATCCTACTCGTCAGCCGCGGATTGGCGGTTCTGGTAGTAGGTGCTGCGAATGGACAGGTAAGGGTCCAGGGCATTGGCACGCGACTCGTCGTACTTCTTGAGCTGATCAGGCAACTGCCGGAGAGTGTTCGCTGAAGGTGGGATCCAGGCGAAATCATCAGCGTCACCCTTCAGGGTAAAGAGCCAGTTGACCGGGTTCAAAGCATAGTCTCCGGCAATACCAAACACGTCCCGCGCAGAGCTTGGGCCAAGGATGGGGAGCACCAGGTAAGGACCGTGGCGAACGCCCCATTTGGCGAGAGTCTGTCCAGTGTCTTCACGCGGCACATTGGTCAGAGACGGGATCCGGTCCGACTGCTTGATGAGTCCACCGAAACCGGCAAAGGTGTTCACGCCGAACTTCTGTGCTTCCTGACCGGCGCGCTTGAACTTGCCCTGAAGGGCGCTGTTCACTAAGCGCACTGGGAAAGCGGCGTTATCAAACACATTGTTGATGCCCTGGCGCACTGGAGCGGGGGTGATGAACTCGTAGCTCTTGGAAATCGGGCGGAGCAGGACGTTGTAGATGCCGTCGTTGAGCCAGAAAGTGGCCCGGTTCAGCGGTTCCAGTGGATCATGGGCGTCGACCACAGCGTAGTCGTCACGCGCATCAGTGGCACCCACCGGTTTGGTGGTTGCCTTGTTGGCAGTTTTTGAGGTCGTGGTGCAGTTGCTCAGCAGCACGAGGGCGGCTGGAACCAGCAGACGGAGGAGTAGGCGGTTTGGTTTCATTGGGGATGGGAGACTGATTGTTCGAGAGAAGCGATGGCGGCGGGAGCACCTCCTCTTTTAAACTGAGCGTCAAGCTGGGTGCGGTAGTTGGCGATCATGCTGACACCTTCGATGACAACATCCACAACGCGCAAGCTGCTTTCCTGTTCCATGCGATAGGTAACACTGTAATGGCTGCCCTGATAAAGCAACGTCGTCGGCACATCCACACGCCCGGGAGCCGGAGACACGGCCGCTTTGTAATTGATGGCCGGGTGCTCTCCTGGCGTGAATTTATTGCTGTAGGTGCGGATCACGAGCGTGGTGAAAAGCTGAGTGGCCTTCCGCTGCTGTTCGGAAGTGAACTGACGCCAACCCGGTCCGACGGCGCGCCGGGTCATGGTGTCAAAATTGATATGCTTCAGCAAGATGGGACGCACTTTCTCCGCCAGGGTGCTGTGATCTTTGACGCGATCCGCGACAGCGAGCACTTCCTCCACCGCGCCACGCAGACGCTTCTCAGCCTCAGCGGTTGAGGTGGCAGCACGACCTTGAAGCAGGGACGCAAAAAATACCAAGGCAAGGACCGAGCTGCAATTCATTGAGGAGTGGGAGTAGTAGGCTGCGTCTCTTTATTGACACTTCCGAAGGCCATCTTCCCGATTAGTCCCTCTAGGTCAACAGCTGACTCGGTCATTGTGATGCGGGTGCCTGGAGCTAGAAATGTCTCGTCCGCACCGGGTGAAAGCGAGATGAATTTGTCCCCGATCAGGCCCGTGGTCTTGATTGAGGCCATGGAATCCGTGGGCAGATGCAGGCCCGAGTTCACCCGCAGGGTTACGATGGCGCTGTAGTCCGTGGGCTCCACGCGGATCTCTTCGACACGTCCCACCGGGACACCTGCGACGACGACATTGCTGCCGGTATTCAGTCCGCTGGTATTGGTGAAGCGGGCCTCCAGCATGTAAGTGTCACCACCCAATAAAGAGCCCGCG
>CANJVS010000221.1 GCA_947477755.1 Verrucomicrobiaceae bacterium
CAGGCCATCGTCATCGCCCCGGCGGATTCAAAAGCGCTCATCCCGGCACTCAAGCGCGCGCAAACAGGCGGCGTGCTCGTCATCAACATCGACAACAAGCTCGATGCCGACACACTCAAGCAGGCCGGGCTCACCGCGCCTTTCGTCGGTCCCGACAATCGCGCCGGAGCCAAGGCTGTCGGCGAAGTGCTCGCGAAAAAACTCAAGGTCGGCGATGAGGTCGCCATTCTCGAAGGTGTCACGACAGCCTTCAACAGCCAGTAGCGCCGCGCAGGCTTTGAAGACGCCATGAAGGCCGCCGGCATGAAAATCGTCAGCGTGCAAAGCGGTCAGTGGGAGATGGAAAAAGCCAACACCGTCGCCGCCGGCATTCTCGCCGCGAATCCAAATCTCAAGGCCCTCCTCTGCGCCAATGACAACATGGCTCTCGGTGCCTCAGCTGCGGTTCAGGCGGCCGGCAAAACCGGCCAGGTCCAGATCGTCGGTTTCGACAACATCGCCGCATTGAAGCCCCTGCTCGCCGATGGTCGCGTGATCGCCACCGCCGATCAGCACGGTGACCGGCTTGCCGCCTTCGGCATCGAAGCCGCGCTGAAGATTCTGAAAGACAAAACGCCGCCCGCAGATCAGCAGACACCGGTGGATGTGGTGACGAAATAATCCAGCCGCGATTCCTCCAGTGATGAGAAGATCATGTGAACAGACCATGGACGATGATCGCCCCGCCCCTCCAAACAGTCCTCGTGAGGCTTTCAACTTGAGCGCCATTCACCCTGTAACCGGTGAATGTGCATTTGAGTTATTTAAACTGCCTGTTTAGATTGCTCAAAATATGAAAGCCATCAAACGAGACATCACTCCGCACCTGATGCTGGCTGCAAAGAGCTTTCCGGCCACGATCATCACCGGCCCGCGCCGCTCAGGCAAGACCTACCTATTGCGTCAGCTTTTCCCGAAGGCGGAGTATTATCTTTTCGAAGATCCGGACATCATTTCCCGCTTCCGCCAGGATCCGCAGGGCTTCCTGGATGGCGTGAAGCCGCCCGTCATTCTGGATGAGGTCCAGAACCTGCCGGAGGTCTTTAACTATGTCCGCAGCCGCATCGATGCCAGCCCGCGCAAGATGGGGCAGTGGTTTCTCACCGGCTCGCAGGAGGCCGGACTCATGCGCAACGTCACCGAATCCATGGCTGGGCGTGCCGCCGTGCTGCAACTGCTGCCATTGAGCTCGCACGAGACATCAAGAGTCACTCCCCTGCTCGGCGGTCATCCGGAGGCGCTCGCGAAGCCGAAGGCGGCCAAACTGTGGTTCAGTTCCTACCTCCAGACCTATTTGGAAAGAGATGTCCGCTCCGTCACCGCCGTGCAGGACCTCGGCGCATTCCGCCGGTTCATGTCACTGCTCGCAACGCGACACGGGCAGGTGCTGAACAAGACCGATCTCGCCGCGCCACTCGGCATGAGCGTTCCCGGCGTTGGCAAGTGGCTGGACATCCTGGAAACCACCGCGCAGATCTTCGTCATTCAGCCCTTCTTTGAAAACATGGGCAAGCGCATCATCCGCAGCCCGCGCATCTACATCGCTGATCCCGGCATGGCCTGCCATCTGCTCGGCATCGACACCGAGGCAGAGCTGGAAAAATCCCCGTTTCTCGGCGCGATCTTCGAGGGCTTCATCGCCTCTGAGATCATCAAAACCCAGGTCAATGCCGGCATGCGACGCGAGTTGTACTATTTCCGTGATCAGCAGGGGCTGGAGGTGGATTTTATCATCCCCGGCAGGAACGGCTCCATGACCCTCGTTGAGGCCAAATCATCCCGAACGGTGAAGCCTGAAATGACTCTGCCCATGCGCCGTCTGGCCTCCGCCTGGAAGCGCCAGTTCGGAAACAAGCGCTCCGTGCGCAGCCTCCTGGTGCACCGGCCTGCCCGTGCTTCCATTGCCTCGAAAGCCATTGCCGAGGAGGTGCAGGTCTGCTCCTGGAAAGATCTCTCCACCCATGTCGTGACGTAAAAAAAGCCCATTCGCTCATTTTGAGGTTTTTAAACTGGTGGTTTAAATTTCTCAAAGTTAACCTTTCCCGCTTCCGCTTCAAAAAATGCTCCGCCGCTTCACCGACTATCTCATCCTCACCGCCGTGCTTGCAGCGATGATTCTGCTCTTCGGTCTGCTGCGCGACAGCTTCTTCAGTGTGGCGACGCTTGGCTCGGTGACGAACCGCATTCCCGCGCTGGCACTGGTGGCTGCAGGCATGACGCTGGTGATGATCACCGGAGGTATCGATCTCTCCGTCGGGTCCCTGATCGGCCTCTGCGGCGCGGCCGTGGGTGTGATGATGGCGGACTGGCAATGGGGGCTCGCGCTGGCATTGCCGGCGAGCATCATGCTCGGTACAGTCATTGGCGGCACCACCGGCGCAGTGAGCGTGAAATGGCGCCTGCCATCCTTCATCGTGTCGCTCGGGATGCTGGAGATCGCGCGCGGCCTTGCCTTCCTAGCGACGAACTCGCAGACGAAATACATCGGTGCGCCCATCGAGTCACTCGGCGCGCCCATGGCCGGGTTGGTGATCTCTCCTGCATTTCTGATCAGCGTGCTGGTGGTCATCGCCGGGCAGGTGATGCTTTCACACATGGCGCTCGGCCGCCATTGGATCGCCATCGGCGCGAACCGCGAGGCCGCGCTCATCTCGGGTGTGCCGGTGGATCGCCCGCGCATCCTTGCGCACGCCCTGCTCGGCGCTTTGACAGGACTGGCCGCCGTCTTCAACTGCTCCCGCCTCGGCAGTGCCGATCCAAACGCGGGCGTCGGCTTCGAACTGAGCGCGATCGCGGCGGTGGTCGTTGGTGGAACAAGCTTGATGGGCGGGCGCGGCAGCGTGGTGAAGAGCTTCATCGGCGTGCTCATCATCGCCACGCTGGAGGCCGGCCTCGTTCAGATCGGTGCCAGTGAACCGATGAAACGCGTCGTCACCGGCACGGTCATCGTCGCCGCCGTGCTGGCCGACACCTGGAGGCGCAAATAATCCATGAAACACCTGCTCATCTTCCTCTTCGCTCTTGGCGCTGCGCTGCATGCGGAAAAACCAAGGATCATCTTCGACACCGACATCACCGGCGATGTCGATGATGTGCTCGCGCTGGCCATGTGCCACACCCTGGCCGACCGCGGCGCGTGTGAGCTTCTCGGCGTCACCATCTCCAAGATCAACCCGCTCGCAGCCAGCTTCGTCGATGCGCAAAACACCTTCTATGGCCGGCCCGATCTGCCTGTCGGCATCACGCGCGACCCCGCGGCGCAGAAGCGCGAAAGCAAGTATCTGCAGCTCGCCGACTCACCGCATTACCCGCACAACCTGCGCAGCAATGACCAGGCACGCGAGGCGGTGGACCTGCTGCGTGAACTGCTGGCAAAACAACCGGACCAAAGCGTCTCCCTCATCAGCGTTGGCATCGCCTCAAACATGGCCAATCTCCTGAAATCGAAAGCAGACGCCCGTTCGCCTCTCGATGGCCCTGCCCTAATCCGGCAAAAAGTGAAACTGCTCTCGATCATGGCGGGAGCCTTCACTTTCACCAACAACACGAACTATCACCTTGAGGCCAATGTCATCAACGGTATCGCGTTCATGCAGACGGTGGCCGATCAATGGCCCGATGAAGTGCCTGTCATCTGGAGCGGATTTGAGATCGGCAATGCCCTGCCCTTTCCGCGCAGCTGCATCACCCGGGATCTCGACTACCTGCCGCACCATCTCGTCAAAGAGTCCTACCTTCTCCACAGCGGTCCCAATCATGACCGCCCGTGCTGGGACGAAACCAGCGTGCTCTATGCCGTGTTTCCGGATCGCGATTTCTTTGGCCCCTCGATTGCCGGGCGCGTCAGTGTCGCCGCAGACGGCTTCACCCGGTTCACCCCGCCGGACAAAAATGCTCATCAAAGAAAGCGCGACCGTTTTCTCACGATGAATCCGGTGCAGCAGGCCCGTGTTCTGGAAGCCATCGTTCATCTCACTGTTCAGCCACCCAATCCATGAAGCAAACCCTCCTATCCATCCTCCTCTGCGCGCTCAGCAGCCTGTCCCAGGCCGCCCCCGTGAAGCTCATCTTTGACACCGACATGGGCAATGATGTGGATGATCTCATGGCGCTGTGCATGATCCACAATCTGCAAAAACGTGGTGCCTGTGAACTGCTCGCCGTCACCATCACCAAGGATCATCCGCAGGCTGCCGCCTTCGTGGATGCCGTGAACACACTTTATGGCTATCCCGACACACCCATCGGTGTCGTGCGCGATGGCGCGGCGAAGGAGGCCGGCAAATTCAACCTGCTGGCCGATGAAAAAAACGCCGACGGCTCGCTGCGTTACCCGCATGATTTGAAAAGCGGCGCGGATGCACCCGAGGCGGTCGACCTGATCAAGAAAGCGCTCGCCGCACAACCGGACGGCAGCGTGGCGATCGCGCAGGTCGGCTTTTTCACCAATCTCGCCCGCCTGCTCGACGATCCCGAAGGCAAAGCACTCGTCGCCAGGAAAGTGAAGGTGCTCAGCATCATGGCCGGAGCCTTTCAGACGGTTCATTGGGACACACGTCACCTCGAGTACAACGTGAAGCTCGACGTGCCCGCAGCCCAAAAACTTGCGAGCCAGTGGCCCACACCGGTGGTCTGGAGCGGCTATGAGATCGGGGTGGCCGCGGCCTTTCCTCATGTCGTGATCGAGCAGGATCTCAATTACATCGGGCATCATCCGCTCAAGGAAGCCTACTACCTCTACAACCCGCCACCGCATGACCGCCCCACCTGGGATCCCACCGCCGTGCTCTACGCGTTGCAGCCGGATCGCGGCTACTTTGATCTCTCGCCGCCCGGCAGGATCACCGTCGAAGCCGATGCCGCCACCCTGTTCCGCCCAACCAAGGATGGTAAAGGCCGTCACCGCTTTCTCGTCATGAGTCCCGAACAAACCGCCCGGGTCCGTGAAGCCATCGTTCAGCTCAGCGTGGAACCACCACCCGCGAAAAAGTGATGGAAGCAACGCTCCCCATGATCGTGGTCGTCGGCTCGCTGAATGTGGACCACACCCTGCGCGTGTCGCGCATTCCGGCGCCGGGCGAGACACTGACAGCCAGTGGAGCCTTCACCTGTTTTGGCGGCAAGGGGGCCAATCAAGCTGTCGCCGCGGCGCGTGCAGGCGCGCGGGTGACCATGATCGGTTGCGTTGGCCGCGACGATTTCGGCACACGCTACCTGGAGCATTTGCAAAACGAAGGCATCGCCACCAGCGCCATTCTTCAGTC
>CANJVS010000222.1 GCA_947477755.1 Verrucomicrobiaceae bacterium
AACCTTTCAAAGTATTGCGCCCCCTTGGCCGCCGTGGAATGCCGGGGATCGCCAGATCCAGTATCGTTTGTCGCTTGGGTCCACGGGCGTTGGGCCCAAGCCCATTTCTCTCGCAGAGCTTTTAGTTTGGGCAAATTGTCATGCCCATCCCCCCACTCTTCCTTTGGCAAAACAAGTTCTGGGCGCAAGCACATCAATAGGCTGGTTTCGCGCTCATCGGCGTGATCACCAACAATTGTAAAGATATCCTTACCAGCATCCATGTGGAACCAGTTCACGACGCTTAAATGAATGCGCGGATGCCTTGGCTGAAGCTCACGCAGCATTTGGCGGAAGTCGTTTCCTCCATGGCCATTGAAGATGACGAACTTTGGCACGCCCACGCCCTCCAGGCTGGAGATGATATCCTCCAATACCGCCAATTGCGTACTGGGATTCATGTTGATGCAAAAGGGAATGTCGAGTTGACCGGTTTGCACGCCAAAGGGCATGTTTGGCAAAATTGCCACCTTGGCTCCTGCCTCCCACGCTAGACGACCAGACTCGGTGACCATGGCTTCATTTTGCAGACTGTCGGTGGCGTAGGGCAGGTGCCAATTATGAGCCTCAGTCGCTCCCCAAGGCAGCACGGCGACTTCATAGCGTGTTGCCTGGACTTGTTTCCAGTTTGTTTCGGCAATGAGCCAAGGACGGGGTGAGTTCATAATAGACAAATAGAGCACGCGACAGTCGTTCTTGCCAAACATCTTGATTGAGAAGGGGATGAAGCCGCCAACCTGTTGGTTCGTGGCGCGCCAAGCGTTCAAGAATCGTGAGCTTGTAATCATGGCTACCAGGCGTCCAGTTAGCGGACCGGCGGGCCTGCAAAAGGCTATCTTTAGACAAATGATCACCTTCCTAATCGCTTGATTTCCGCCTGCTTGTCCCGATTGTGCGAACCCTCGAACCCCACCTCTATCGCAGCACGCCCGATGAAATTTGCCCTATTTGGAGACATTCACGCCAATCTTGAGGCGCTCCAGACCGTGCTGTGGGATGCTCAAGAGCAGGGGTGCTCGAATTACGTCTGCCTCGGAGATATTGTGGGCTACGCGGCCAATCCATCCGAGTGCTTGGAGACTGTCCGCCAGATGGGTTGTCCCGTTGTCCGAGGCAATCACGATGAAGGCGCTGCCAGCAACAGCAATCTGGAAGAACTCAATCCCCTGGCTCAAGCAGCACTGCTCTGGACAAGGGAACAGCTCAGTGAGGACCAACGCCAGTGGTTGCGCGATTTGAAACTCGTTCGGCAGGTGCGTGACTTCACGGTTGTCCACGCGACGCTCGATTCGCCCGGCAGTTGGGGCTACGTCACGAATCGCTTTGATGCCATGGCCAGCTTCAGTTACCAGTTCACTCAGGTCTGTTTTTACGGTCACACCCACGTTCCTCGCATCTTTGAAAAAGACGATTCGGTGCGCGCCGCCCGTGGCAATGACGTCCAACTCCAGCGCGGCGTAAAGTATTTCGTCAACGTCGGCAGTGTCGGCCAACCGCGCGATGGCGATTGGCGTGCCGCCTATGCAATCTATGACGTACAGGCGCAGACCATCTCCATACGCCGTCTCGAATACGACATTCAGGCAGCGCAGGATAAGATCCGCGCCGCTGGCTTGCCATCCCTTCTTGCCGACCGTCTGTCGCTGGGCAAATGACCCATGAGCGCAGCCGCGTTGCCATCCCTCGCGGACTTCCGATCAGCCTTGATCGTGAAACCCAGTTCGCTGGGTGACATCGTTCACACAATGCCTGCGGTTCATGCCGTCCATCAAGCCTATCCAAATTTGCAACTTCGCTGGGTGGCCAACACCGAATGGACCCCACTGCTGCAAGGCGCGCCTTGGCTGGATGAAATCATCCCTTTCCCGCGCCAAACCTTTCGCGGACCTATTGCCATATTCAAGGCATCCAGCTGGGCAAAAGCGACGCTTCCAGCGAAACACAAACCCGAGATCGTGTTCGATTTCCAGGGCCTCTTCCGCAGCGCCCTGCTCGCTCGTGCCAGTGGTTCCAGCCCCATCGTCGGCCTGTCTGATTCCCGCGAGGGCGCGCGTTACCTGCATGATTGCATTATCCCTGTCGATGCCACCGCTCATGCCGTTGATCGTTACCTCGCTCTGCCGCGCGCTTTTGGCATTGATGTAGCCCCTGATACACTCAGCTTCCCCCTGGCCTCAGGCCAGGCGCCCAAAGATTGGCCACTGATTGATGAGTTTATTGTTATCCATCCCTGGTCGCGTGGTGTGGGCAAGTCGCTATCCCACGACACACTGCAGGCCCTCTGCGACGCTCTATCTCCGCACCCCGTTGCTCTCGTCGGCATGAGCGAAGATAAGAAACGGCCCGAGGGCACGCACATCATCGACTTCAGTCACCGCACGACCTTGGCCGAACTCATCTGGGTTTTGCGGCAAGCCCGTTGGGTCATTAGTGTGGACAGCGGTCCGATGCACATCGCCGCCGCAGTAAATGACCACACTCTCGGCATTCACACTTGGAGCGATCCCCGCAAAGTTGGCCCCTACAACCCACGCTCCTGGGTTTGGAAGGCTGGGCGAATTGCCCGCCGGCAGGATTTTAACCCCGCCGAGTGCCTCAAAGAGTCGGAGGTTAAAGCTGAGGATGCCGGGCAAATCGCCGCATTCATTCTCGGATCCTGAGGACAAGTGGCTCGACAACATCACGTCCTAGTGATGCAATCGCGGCCTTATGAATGACAAGACCTCACCTCGCCTGCTGCCTCTGGGTGCCTTCACTTCCCTCTACATGCTCACCGCCGTGGCGGGATCGATGGCGCAAGGGAACAAGGAGTTCATCTTTTACATTGTCGTCATGCTGATCCTCATTAGTGCAGTGGTGCTGGTGCACCGGGCGGTGACATTGACGGCGGCGCTGCTATGGGCACTTTCCATTTGGGGCCTGCTGCACATGGCGGGCGGGCTTGTTCCGCTGCCGAAGGGCTGGCCCTATAACGGCGATCAGGCCGTGCTCTACAGTTGGTGGATCATCCCGCAGCGGCTAAAGTATGATCAAATCGTCCACGCCTATGGTTTCGGCGTCACCACCTGGGTCTGCTGGCATTGCCTGAAGTCAGCCATGCGTCGCGGATTCGGGATTCAGTTGCAGCCAACATTTGGACTGCTGGTTCTGAGCACGGCGGCAGGCGTAGGTTTCGGTGCGCTGAATGAAGTGGTGGAGTTCATGGCCGTGCTAACGATCCCGAATACGAACGTCGGTGGCTACGAAAACACCGGCTGGGATCTGGTGGCGAACCTTATCGGAGCTTCGGTGACGGCTCTGATCATCAGGCTCAGAGACAGCGACGCATCCTGATTAATACCAAAAGCAGTGACTTTCGATGGGATAGACAATGCGTGAGGCAGGCGATTCATCTGGGCAACCTATGAATCGCCGCACCCTGCTCACTCAATCCACCGCGCTCGGCCTCAGTGCCGCGCTTTCCGCCCTGCCTAAACTTCGCGCTGCCGACAAGGCCGCGAACAAACTCAAAGTCGCCGTTGTCGCGCTTGGCCGGGGCATGGGGCATGTGCAGGCACTACTGACACTGCCGGATGTCGAGATCGCCTACCTCGCGGAGACAGACTCTGCGCGACTCGACAAGGGCCTGAAGGTCGTGGCCGACAAGCAGGCTAGTTCCTGCCAGGGTGTGCGCGACTTCCGCAAAATCCTCGAGGACAAAACCATTGATGCCGTCTTCATCGCCACGCCGAACTTCTGGCACACGCCCATGGCCATCCTCGCGCTGCAGGCCGGCAAGAATGTCTATGTTGAAAAACCCGGCAGCCAGAACCCTGGCGAATCGGAAGCGCTCGTCGCCGCCATGAAGAAGTCCGGCAAGCTTGTGCAGATGGGCAATCAGCGTCGCACCTGGATGAAGGAAGCCATCGCTGCCCTGCATGGTGGAGCCATCGGCGAGACACGTTTCGCACGTGGCATGTATTACAACTCACGTAAAGAGGTCGGCCAACTCGCGCTCCCACCTTCCGCCGATCTCGATTGGAACATGTGGCAGGGCCCCGTCACTGATGATGCAAAGCACGACATGAAAAAGTTTGCCCACTACGACTGGCATTGGCTCTGGCATTGGGGCAATGGCGAACTCGGCAACAACGGCATCCACACGCTCGACATCATGCGCTGGGGTCTCAAAGGCGAGTTCCCGCTGAAGGTCACCTACAACGGCGGGCGCTACTTTTACCAGGACGAGCAAGAGACGCCCGATACCGGCACCGCCGTTTATGATTTTGGCCACGCCGGCTGTGAGTGGGTGCAAAGCTCCTGCCATCCGCGCGCTGCTGAAAAACCACTCGGTGAAGTCATGTTCTATGGTGACAATGGCACCATGGCCATTTCCCGCGACTCCTGGACCATTCATGATCCTAAAGGCAAGGAGATCAGCAAAGGCAAAGGGGCGGGTGGAGGAGACCCCGCGCATATGGGCAACTTCCTCGACGCCATCCGTGGCAAAGGCACGCTCAACAGCCCCATCGACGAAGGCCAGAAGAGCACCATGATGTGCCATCTCGGCAACATAGCCTACCGCACCAACACCGTCGTCCGCTGCGATCCGAAGACCGGAAAAATGATCAACAACCCCGAAGGTGAAAAGCTCTGGAAGCGCTCCGCCTACCGCGAAGGCTGGGGCATCTGACCCGTCGCGCCTAACTTCATTGCGCGATCGGGGCCGACACTCCTCGACACGATCACACCACACCAAGGCCGCCTTCGTGGCTGTCCACGTCCATTTCTCGGACACGTTTGCGGTCGCGCTCGGCCTGGACGGCGTTGCGGAGTTTTTCGCGCACGTCTTCGACATTGGCGATGGCGCTGATGGTCACCGTGGGGGAACTGGCGTCGGAAGTGACGAGGGTGAGATTGCCCAGCCCAACCATGCGGAGGAACAATGGCTGATCCATGGCGTAGTCTTTCACGCGGAAGAGTTCCAGCTCATCAAGCTTACGGTTCAGGATGCCACTGGAAATCTTCAGACGCTGGGAGGTTAATTCATAAGAGGTGCATTTGGTGATCCACCAGCGGACAAGCCACATGACGAACGGCACCACAAGACCGATGGCGGACAGGCCCAACGTAAAGGGGATGCCGCCAATCGCGGCTCCCGCGAGGAGCGCGCAGAAGAGGTAATACCAGAAGTGGACCCACTGGGAGGTGTGGCCTTTCCAGAGGAAGGTTTCTGCAGAGGAGGGAGGAGTGGATTCGGAGTTCATGAGA
>CANJVS010000223.1 GCA_947477755.1 Verrucomicrobiaceae bacterium
CAAGCTGATCAAGCGCATTGATGAAGGGTTAAAAAAACTTTCCCTGCCTTAGTTCGGCGGGCTTGCACTCGGCCTGGTATTTTTTCATTCGTCATTCTGCGACTCCTGCCCATCATCCGCGCCCTCGCTCTATGGAAGCCGCCATTGTCATAGGTTTGTTGATTGCCGCCGTCATCTTCTTCGCCACAGAGAAGGTCTCGGTGGACCTGGTGACGCTTGGGCTGCTCTGTGTGCTGGTTCTCTGCGGCATTCTCACGGTGAATCAGGCCTTTGCCGGCTTTGGCAATGAGGTCATCATCATGCTTGGCTCGATTTTTGTCATCGGCGCAGCTTTGCGCGAAACCGGTGTGCTTGATCAACTTGGACACACCCTGGCGCGTGCCACGGGCGGTCATCCCGGCCGCGTTGTTGCCGTGATGATGACCACTGTAGGTGGTGTTTCCGCATTCATGAACAACACCACCGTCACGGCCATGTTCCTTGGGCCTGTGATCGGTCTGGCCAGGAGGCTCGGCATTTCCCCTTCACGCCTGCTCATGCCTCTGGCTTTTTCCTCGCTGATGGGCGGCACGTGCACCCTCATCGGCACAAGCACAAACGTGGCTGTTAGCGGTGCGATGGTGAAGATGGGCATGCCGGCAGTGGGCATGTTTGAAGTCACACCCGTTGGCCTTGTTCTTCTGGGTTTGGGCCTTGTTTACATGATTATCATCGGCATGCGATGGGTGCCGGAACGTGACCGTGCTGATGGCCAGATGGACACTGCACCCATGCGCGAATACCTCGCTGAAGTGGTGATCCGGCCCGGTTCACCGCTCATCGGTCAGGAGGTGTATACCTCGGACTTTTCGGTGCTGGAATTTCAGGTCGTGAAGCTGCGGCGCGGGACGGAGCAGATGGATGTCAGCCCTCATCTTCGATTTGAGCAAGGGGATGTCGTGCTCGTCGCCGGCAAGGTGCAAAACCTCATCAAGGTGAAGAAGATCGAAGGCATCGACATTGCCGAGGATCTGGATCTGCTTCATTCGGGCGTGGACATGAAGGATGCCAGCATTGCCGAAGTCGTGCTGACTCCGCGCTCCAGCCTGGTGGGACAGACTTTGCGCCATAGCAACTTTCGCCGCCTCTCCGGACTCTCTGTGCTCGCCCTGCTGCGTGGCGATCGCACGCTCAATGACCACATGGCTGACGTGCCATTACAGGCCGGGGACATGATGTTGCTTCAGGGGACATTTGACCGGATGCGCCAATATGAGGCGGCCTCAGAAATGGTGGTGATTACTGAGCACAGCGTCAGTCAAAATGCACAAAAGCGCGGAGTCGCCGTGCTCATCGCCTTCGCTGTGGCGGTGCTCTTGAGCAGCTTCGATTTGATCCCGGCATCCATTGCCTTTCTCCTCGTCGCCCTGCTCGCGCTTGCGACGCGCTGCATCACGCTTGATGCGGCCTATGAAAGTGTGGACTGGCGTCTGCTCATCCTCATCGGCGGCATGACCGCCTTTGGTGCGGCGATGGCCAAATCCGGTGCCGACCTGATGATTGCGCAGGCCATCACCGGCTGGTTGCAACCCTTTGGGGCCATCGCGGTGCTCGCGGGTTTCACGGTGCTCACGGTTTTGCTGACCCAGCCCATGTCGAACGCCGCCGCTGCTCTCGTCGTTCTGCCCATCGCCGTCAAAGCCGCCGAGAGCATGGGGGCGAATCCACGTGCTTTTGCCATTGCGATCATGCTCAGCGCCAGCATCTCCGTGCTTACGCCCTTTGAGCCGAGTTGCATCCTCGTCTACGGTCCGGGTAAATATCGCTTCAGTGACTTCATCAAAGTCGGTGGTGGCCTGACCGTGCTTTCCGTGATTTTGATCCTCATACTTGTGCCGCTGTTTTGGCCTTTGTGAAGAAGTGCGTTTGTCCCTTGCCAATTCCGCTTCAGTTCCCTAGCCTCGCGCATTCCATGAAATCTCCTGCTGCAAAAAAACTCTTCATCATGATGGTTCTCGAGTTCTTCATATGGGGGGCCTGGCTGCCGCTCATCTGGGGTTACATGGGCAAGGAAGGTCTGGCATTCACAGATATGCAGATCACTTGGGTAGGCAGTGCATTCGCCATTGCCTCCGTGATGGGTATCTTTTTCAGCAACCAATTCGCCGATCGCCATTTTGCTGCGGAAAAATTCATGGCTGTCAGCCATCTCATTGGTGGCGCAGCGATTCTAGGCATGTACTGGGCCAAGGATTTTTCCACCTTTTTTGGCCTCATGCTCGTGCACTCACTGCTTTATGTGCCGACGATATCCGTTTCGAACTCGATCGCTTTTACTCACTTGAAGGATGCGCAGAAAGAGTTCGGCCTTGTTCGCATGGGTGGGACTTTCGGTTGGATCATGGCCGCCTGGCCTCTCTACTTCATTCTGCAGGGCAAGGTGGGTGTTGAGGCTGTGACAGCCAGCCGAAACATCTTCCTCATTTCCGGCCTGGCCTCATTGCTGCTTGCTGTTTTCAGCCTCAGTCTGCCACACACGCCCGCCAAAGCCGCCGTCGCGGGAGAAAGCGGCTTTGCCTGGCTTCGTGCGGCCAAGTTCCTCAGCAAGCCTTTCCTGCTCGTTCTTTTCATCGTCACTTTCATTGATGCCACCATTCACAATGGATACTTTCTCATGGCAGGCGGTTTTCTCGGCAGCAAAGTTGTCGGCATCAAGCCTGAATGGATCATGCCAGTCATGAGCATTGGCCAGATTGCCGAAATCCTGACCATGGCTGTGCTTGGTTGGTTTCTCTCACGCATGGGATGGAAAACCACCATGATCCTGGGCGTCCTTGGTCATGCGGCACGCTTCGCTGTTTTTGCTTTCATGCCGGAAAACCAAACCATGATCATCTTTGTTCAAGTTCTCCACGGCATCTGCTACGCTTTCTTTTTCGCCACGCTGTACATCTTTATCGATGCCGCTTTCCCCAAAGATGTCCGCTCCAGTGCCCAAGGCTTGTTTAACTTGCTCGTCCTCGGGCTCGGTGATCTCGCTGCAAAGTGGTTCTTTATTCCGCTGCAAGGCAGGCTCACAAGCGCTGATGGAGTGGTGAACTACCGGGAACTCTTTCTCTGGCCAACCGGACTGTCGCTAGCTGCCGCCGTGATCCTCCTCATTGCTTTTTGGCCGCCAAAGGATCTGGACGCTCCGACTGAGGTTTCGCACTGATCATTGATTCAGCCGCTGCCACGCCTGAGGCAGTTTGGTTTCGATCTATCTCCGTGTGGTGACAGGAATGCGAATAAATATCAGGGGAGGATTCACATTGTCTTCCCGGTCAAAGAGACCGGGGAGGCGTCTGGACCAGACATTTTTACATGCCGCCCTCGCTGGTGCTGTGTCAGGTCTATTCTCTGTGGATTCGGGAATGAGATGAATCGTGCATCTGCGAATTCCGGCTTGCAATCGGCACCCGGTTTGAGCGTGCCATTGTGAAAGGCATCCAGGGTTAGAAGTGCCTCCACCACCGTCAGACCGCCAATACCGGAATAAAAACACCGATGGGCAAGTGGCTGCAGTCGCTTTTGAAAGCAGCGGCGTCGAAGCTGTATACGAGATCACCCTCCGGGTGTGCGATTGTATGCTTGCATGAGATCAGCAGCAATGACACGACTGCTGATGATCAGAAGAAAAAGCAATCCTTTCATGATGGGATGACGAAGGCCTCTGGCAGCAGTTCAGCGATGGTTCTCGTCTCAGGCCTGCCATGGCGGAGAAAGGTTATTTCGGTGAGGTCATTTGCCTGCGAAAATTCAGCGATGACCTGGCGGCAGGCGCCGCATGGCGGGAATTCATGTCCAAGGCAAATAACCGCCAGTCTCGCTATTTTCATCGCGGGCCCTTCAGCCGTGACTGCATGGAAAATGGCATTTCTTTCCGCGCATATGGTTAGGCCGTAGCTGGCGTTTTCCACATTGCAGCCGGTGTAAATGCCTCCCGCGACTGTTTCCAGTGCGCAGCCCACCTTAAACTGTGAGTAGGGCGCATAGGCTTGCCGTGCGGCCTGTTCGGCGAGAGCGAGAAGATCGGACATGGCCCGATGATGGCACAAAAAAGCGGAATCAGAAAGGACTCTGACTCCGCCTTAAAACGTTGCTGGCGGCTGGGTCATCCGTGCCTGGTTACAGGGCTTTGAATTTCACATTCTTCCAGCACACCGTGTAGGGGCCGCTGCCTTTTTTGATGCCATGCACCTGAAAGCCAATGTTTCCCTCTGGATCGCCGGGTTGGTTGAAATCGGCCGTCTTCACGCCATTCACAAAACTCTGATAGTGGTCACCTTGAACGACGATGCGGTAGTGATTCCATTCCCCCTTTTTGAAGGCAGCCTTGGCGGCGTCTGTGCGCACAGCCTCAGTTTTCGTGAGAATGCTCCACCATGTTCCGCGCCGGGCTTCATCGTAAAAATCACCGGCAGTGCCGTTGACGGCGATCTCACACTGCGGTCCATAGAGGCGGCCGGCAGGAAGAGGGTTTCCACCCTTGCTGCCTTCTGGTGCAGGATCACCTTCTTTGGCGAGGCGGCTGCGGACCTGCACACCGGAATTCAGTTCGTCATCCACTTTCACTTCAAATTGAAGTTCGAAGTCTTTGAAGGGGCCTTTCATCAGGAACGAGTTCGGACTGCCGTCGGTGGTCGTGCCGATCAGTGTGCCATTTTCCACCTTGTAGGTGGCGGTGCCACTGACAACCTGGGCATCAGCGAGGCCGTCTTTGAACCATTGTTGCCAGCCGTCCTCAGCAACAGCGGAGAATGAAATCGTGGCGAGGAGGGGAATGAGAAATCGATGTTTCATGGGCGAGGGAAAACGAAGGGCGAGCGTGGAATCCATCGAAGGACACAAAAAAGCCACAGATTGTTAAGATGTCCTAACTAAATAGGTCGTTTAATGAGGTAAAAACCTCAAAACAATCCAATTCAATCTTGATAACACTGATGTTTTGCGTTTTAATGGCATTTAATCCCCGTTTTATTCAATGGCTCGTCCCACCAACAACTTCGATTCGGTCACCATGACCATCGCAGTCACTCCCCAGATCAGGATGTATCTGGAGGATCTGACCGCAGACGGCATGTACGGCTGCAGTCCTTCCGAGGCAGCTCGTCTGCTGATCGGCCAGGCAATCGAGGCCAAGATCAAGGATGGGGCTCTGAATAGAAGGAAATTCATTGTTCAAAATGGCGATGTCCTGCCCGTGGCAGGTGCCGCCTAACCTCACTCCCCACGATGCCTACGCAACTCGAACTTCAAAGCG
>CANJVS010000224.1 GCA_947477755.1 Verrucomicrobiaceae bacterium
CCAGATCAGGCTGCTGTTCGAGCACCGTCGGCATGACCTGAAGGCCATTGGTGATGCACAGGCACTCATGCCCTTCGCGCATCAGATGCAGGGAGATCAGCTCGGAAATATCCGGCTCGTCATCGACCACTAAAATTTTGCTCATAATCAGTCTTCATTTAAACGGGAAAGCGCGGGAGGGACAAAGCTTCTTGGTGACGACTGTGTCACATGCAAATGATTCCTGGTGACGGGGGCGTCAGATGGCGGGCGGAAGAGGACTTGCACGATCATCACTGAAACGATGGATGGATGGTTGTCACTTCAATTGCGAGCTTGCTTGGCTTGGTCCGTTTTCAGGCTTTCTTTGCCGGCGCTGCGTTTTTGATGCTCTAAAAAGGCCTCTCTCGCTTCAGTTGCCTGGCCGGATTTCTTCAGGGCATAAGCCAGGCTTTTCCAGGCCTGCGGGTGCGCCGGGCGCAGACGAACGGTGTTGCGGTAGGCTTTGGCGGCCTCGTTTGGGTTGCCATTCTTGTCAAAGAGAAGGCCCTGAAAAAACCAGGCCTCGGAATAACCTGAATTGAGTTTGAGACTTTGGGAAATGGCAGCTTGAGCGCCCGGATAGTCTTTCAATCGACTGCGGACATAGGCGTTGAGGTAGTGGGCCTGGGCATTGTCTGGAGTGAGCAGCATGATGCGCTTCAGGGCGTCGTCAGCACTGCCGAAATCACCGTCGCGGACACACCGGCTCGCGAGCAAAAACCAGGCGAGAGAGTCACTGGGCCGCTGCTCGGTCGCAAGTTCCAGAGCTTCGCGATCCTCGGTGTTGTCAGGATTGACGCCCGCTTTGTCGCGCATTTTGGCAAAAGCGAGCTGGTGCCAGTAAAGTCCCGCCTTGGGATCGAGAGCCACAGCTTTTCTCTGACAGTTCAGGGCTTCCGGAGCCGCGCCGAGATAGGTGGCGCTGAGCCCGAGCAGCGCCCAGCACTCGGCGCTGCGCGGATATTTGCGCGTGAGGGTGACAAGCTTGCGCATCGCCGAATCGACCCTGCGTTGTTGCAGTGTTTCAAAGGCGTTGATGAATTCGGGATCGGAGGCCACCTGCCGCAGTTTGGGTGTCTTGGGCAGTTGGCTCAGCGGTTGCAGTTGGGCACGCGGTTTGCGCAGTTCAAGAGCGGCCGCATCGCTGGGCAGGGCAAAGTTCATCCAGCTCTTCAAAGGCACTTGCATGCCGATGATGGCAATGACTTTGCCCGACTCACTCAGCACGGGTGAGCCGACCGCTCCGGGCGAGTCTTTGCCCCGCAGGTTAAGCCAGCCAAGGCCGGTCAGCGCGCTGTCCACCTGCACTCTGGCATCGGCGAGCACGAGTCCGCGCTTCTCGGAAATGGCCAGCACATGACAGGCCTGCTCGGTCCGCAGGTCGGCGGCCGGGCTGAGTTCGAGTGGCGTCGTTTCTGTGTTTTCACTTTGCAGGAGTGTGACGCCGTTGATGAGGTCGGCGACATAAAAGCCGCGGATTTTGTGATTGGACCCATCGGCTCCGGTGATGGTGATGTAGTCGATTTTTTCGGCGATCTCAGGGTGGACCAGGCCGGTGTCAGTGAGGATGATGCCACTCCGCGTGACAAAGCAGCCGATGCCGCCCGCGAGCTGCGTGCCGAACTCGTCCCAAACACGCACACTGACGACGGAAGCGACAACTTTCATGCCGATGCTGCGCAATCGCAATTCATCTGGAGTGGGAGGGCTTTCTGTTCCATCTTCCGGCTCAGGCTCTCCAGGCAAGTAAGGGGAGATCGGGGACAGAAGATCAGGACTGGGTTCTTCATCCGTGGTTAGGCCGTTTGGCTCGCCCTGAAAAAGCAGAAGCGGGTTTTCATAATGGTTCACGTCCACTGGCAACCCGGCGTTGGCGGGCAGCGCCGGCTCAGGAGGGTGAATGGAGATGGGGTCAAGAACACGTGGTGGAACTGGTCTTTGAGGGGCGCGCTCCTGAGCTTGGGAGCGGGCCAGTCCGAGAAGAAGCAGCAGAAGTAACAATCGCATGGCTGAAGTTCCGAATGTGTCTGGATTGTGACGGGATGCGGCGCCTTCCTTGTGACGAATTCTTCACATGGAACTGATTTCATGAGCATGGGCCGCACGCTAAACAGCAGGGATCATTTGACTCCCATGCGCACACTGGCTCTCACTCTCACCCTGCTCTCCACCATGGCCCTTCAGGCCGCCGATCTGGAACTCAAATCGCTTGGTGATGCAGCCAGCGGGCAAACTAAGCGCAAGTATGGCCCGTATGTCGGCGTCTCCGCGGGAGAAAGCCTCGGACAGACCGGCAAGGTGAAGATTGGCGGTCAGGAATTCGGTCTCGACAGCAGATCGGGTGCCGCCATTTTCAGCATTGATGTGGGCAAAAGCTGGAAGCTGAAAAAGGTGCCTTTGATGCTGTCCCTGGGCGCCGATGGAACCTTCATGTCGACCTCGCTTGAAGGCAGGAGCACGACAGGTCCTGCTGCCAGTTATCAGGCGGACATGAACACGCTGTTCTTCAATCTCAACGGCACCCTCGCCGTTGATCTCTATCGTTACCGCGCGCGCATCGGTAAATTTGCTGCGGGCTTTCGTCCTTACATTGGCGGTGGTCTGGGGGGCGGTCAGGTCTGGTATCGGAATGCCACAACAACGCTCGCCACGGCCTCCCCATTTACGATTGATGAGTTCATCAATTCCTGGAAATGGTACGCTGGCGTCGAATGGACCTGGAAAGATCAGTACTCCGTGTTTGCCGAGTATCGCGACACGCATTTTGGCGATCTCAAAGACATTAAAAGTTACGCCACGGACGGCTACCTCGTCGGTTTCCGCTATCGCTATTGATCCTTGTTCCATCCAACCCTCATGCCCACCCATACCCGACTCCTTTTCAGCGCTCTCGCGGCGCTCGCGCTTGCCAACTGCAAGACGATCACCTCCGGTCGTGCCACATTTCCAAATGCGCCGGTCAGCTACCAGGCTGTCAGTGACATGATCGATGAGGAGACCATCGAACACACGGTGAAGTTCCGTAACATGGGAAATCAGATCATCAGTTTCGACTACACCATTGCTGATGCGCCTGACGTGCCGCACACGGATGCGGAAGGCCCGAATTCAGGACTGGTCGAAAACCTTTATCCCGGCGTGGAAGCGAGCGTGAAAAATCCGACCAAGAGCAGAAAAAAACTCTTCATCGTGCTGGGCAAGGTGACCTACGGCAAGCAGACGAGCGAACAGTTGGCCAAACAGTACAAGCCAAGTTCACTGGCTGTTAACAGCAGTCCTGCCGGTGCAGGTGCCCTGGCCCTGCCATTGCTGGAGCCCGTGGCGGCTCCTTAAAGTTGGTCATGTCGTTCACGCAATCATTCCTGCGTTTTTGCAGCCCCGGATTTCTGGGGCTGTTTCTGTTTTGCCTCTGCGCACCATTGCTGGCGGTTGAGGATGAAGCCGCGGTGCGACTTTATCAGCGCGGCATGAGACTGATCGCGGAGAGCGATCTGGAGGAGGCGCTGGAGCGCTTCAACACGATCGCCGTCAAGTATCGCAGGAGTGAAACATGCGCCATGTCACTCTGGGAGATCTACCGCATTCAGGAACATCTCGGGAATGATGAAGGTGCCTTTGAGGCGTTAAACCGCCTCGTCACCGAACAACCCGGGCATTTTGAAAAAGCATACGCCGCCCAGTTTCAGTTGGTGAAACGTTTGTTAGGATCCGGGAAAAACGCTAGGCGCACTTTGGAGGTGCAGCGGCCTTCCAAGAATCCTTCGCCGGAGGTTCTGGTCGTGATGCTGCAGACGGTGATCAAGAACGGACCGCAGACGGAAGAAGGTATTCAGGCGCACTATTTCCTCGGTCTGGCGCAGGAGCGTGCGGGTGAAAAAAAGGAAGCCATCGCCACGCATGAGGACTTTGCTGAAGCCTACCCGAAGCACGAACTCGCTGACGATGCAGCTTATCAGGCCGCGTACATCTCATACAAGGAATGGAAATCCATGCGTGGTGACAGCCCGCTTCAGCGCGATGCCGCCGCCCTGTCCCTCGCGTGGTTCATTGCGCGTTTTCCTCAGAGTGACAAAGTCGCTCAATCCCGATCATGCCTTGCCGAAGTGAGGCTCGCCGAGCAGCGTGAAATGATCAGTCTAGCCAAGTATTACGAAAGCAGAGGAAACGCCAAAGCGGCCGCGACCTACTATCAGCAGCTCGCGATCAAATTCCCTGAACTGATGGAAACCGAAGGTGAGCTGAAGAATAAAATGGTCGGGGCCATGGCGGCGGTTGCATCTGATTCTGACCAGTCAACGGAACGCTGGTAGCGCCTGTGTGTAAGTAACGTTAGTTAGGCTTCAGGAGTGATCACGAGCCTGGCAAATGGAAGCAGGTGTCAGTATTGACACTGCCAAAATTGTTTCACAGCCTCGTTTGGCAGAGGTTCATGCGAGTGGTTGCATCGTGAAGATGCGACTCAATCCATTGCCTTTCCTCCTGTCACTGATCGCGCTCGGCGGCGTTGGTGTTATTGCTCTCTCCAACCCTGACAAACCAACGGTCCAGGACTCAGCAACTCAGACCTCTGTGAAGGCTGCCGCAGGGATGATCGATGGAGGAATTCTGAACTTGTATGAGCATCTCTCGTTTGATGAGATTTACCTGCTGCCAGCAGGGCCAAAGGGATTGGAGTTTACAGAAAAAACCAAGGGTTTGAATGGCGGTAAAGTGCGGATGGAGGGCTTCATGGTGAAGCATTATCACGACGATCCGGCGATCTTCCTGTTCTCGCCGGTGGCGGCAGTTCACAATCAACTCGAATACCTTCTGGCGGACAGCCTGCCCACCAGTCTGATTCATGTCATCATGGATGTGCGCCCGGGTGATGCTCCCGTCTGGAAATCGCAGGGCATCACGATCACCGGCACGCTGGAAACAGGTGCGCGCCAGGAGGCGGACGGTCGCATTTCTCACGTGCGACTGCGCTGTGACCATGTTCTCGACACTCGCTCTGGCTTGCTGATCGAACTGCGCAAGCCGCTCGCCCTGCAAAAAGATCGCATGGCATACAAGGCCTATCAGGCCTCGACCCTTTCCCGCCTCTCTGGGGCGTATCCAGAGAAAAACACCAACGAACCACGACCCAAAAATCCCTGATGAAACCAAACCTCCTTATTGCCATCACGCTAGCAACCGCTGCATTGGCAAAC
>CANJVS010000225.1 GCA_947477755.1 Verrucomicrobiaceae bacterium
CTCACCCATGCCGAAGGCAGCATGGGCTGCACCTTCCACGGCACCGAAGGCGAAGTGAACGTCGGCCGCGGCAAATTCGCCCTCAGCATGGGAGGCAAAGACAAGTTCGCCTTCCGCGACAAGGAGACGAGCAAGGGCACCTCCATCGATCGTGAGATCGCCCTGGCCGAGCGCGAGTATTTGGCGA
Source organism: Verrucomicrobiaceae bacterium (assembly GCA_947477755.1). Lineage (GTDB taxonomy): Bacteria > Verrucomicrobiota > Verrucomicrobiia > Verrucomicrobiales > Verrucomicrobiaceae > Prosthecobacter. The sequence goes on from CANJVS010000225.1 coordinate 188, forward strand.
ATGCCAAGACCAAGCTTTATGTCAGCAAGGACCAGATCGCCGACTTCATTTCCTGCATCAAGAGCCGCCAGCAGCCCATCTGCCACGCCGGTGTTGGAGCCAGCAGCGCCATCGCCTGCCACCTCATGAACTTCGGTTACTGGTATGGAGCCACCGCCAAGTGGAACCCCACCGAGCACAAGTTTATCAACGGCGGTGACGACAAATGGCTCACCCGCAACTACCGCGGCGAGTGGAAAGTCTAACCAAGGAGTGATGGCTTCAAGCCATCAGCTTTTCAAGGCGGCCTCTTCACCGGGGCCGCCTTTTTCGTGGGCATCCGCCACGATCAGTCCACCAGTGCTAAGCCCTTCGCCTGCTCCACTCTGTCCGCGTCAAGGCACTGACATAAATGTGAAGCAGGGGAGAAGTATCTTGCCCGTCCACGGCTGGCAGGTTATTCATGAAGGCATGAAAGCGGTTAAAAATCAGATGCTTGCCAGCACCGTCTCCGGTGGAGTCATTCCCCTTCCGCGTGGGGTACGGCTGGCGGAGGGCATGCGTGTTCAGATCGTCCCGTTGGATGCCCTGCCGGGTGATCCTCCCTTTCTGAAAACCATGCTCAAGCTGGCAGACAAGCGGCTCGCACGTCCACGCAAACCTGCTGCCAAATGAGCCATGAGAGCGGTCTTTGCAGATACGTTCTATTTTCACGCCTTGCTAGACCGTCGTGACGCCATGCACGCCCGGGCTATCATGGAGTCTCGTGTGCCGCAGAGGAAATTCGTCACTACCGAGGCTGTCCTCATGGAGCTGGGTGATGCCCTGAACCTGCCCGAAGAGCGCGGTGAGTTCACCGCTATCGTGGACATGGTACGGAAGAGCGCCGCATGGGATCTCGTGCCAGCATCAACCGCTCTGTTCCAGTCCGGGCTGGACATCTTCCGCCGTCATTCGGACAAAGCCTGGCAAATGACCGATTGCATCAGCATGGCCGTCATGAGGCGACACCACCTGCGTGAGGTGCTCACCGGTGACGCTCATTTTAAGCAGGCAGGATTCAAAACTCTCCTGCGCTGACAACAACACCGCAGAGTTTAGAAAACCGCAGAGAAAGCCCCTTCTGAGGTAGGCTCTGCGGTCTTCTCCCTTCTCGCGGTGTCTCATTCAGGAAGGCTCGGCATTCGGAGACGGAACCCCGCTTGAAGTTCGCGGCTGACCAAGAACCGGGGCCTTCACAATTTTGACTCAGCCTGCAGTGACCAGTTCTTCGATTCTTCTGGCGAAGTCATATGCAGCAGTTTTAAGCCCCTTTAGAGTTTTGAGTTCAGCATCAAAAATATCCATGCTTGGACCGTCTTTTGATGTCAGGGCGGCTTTGATTTGCAACAGACAGCTGCGGACTTCCTCAAATTCAGATCCTGAGAGATCTTTGAGTTGCACGGTATCATTCACATAATTGGTAATGGCTTCGATTGTATTCGTATTCATGGCTATTGTTCGTTGGGTGTGTTGTTTGGCTGACGAAATGACAAGGTATTAGAAGGTATAGAAAGCGCCGAGTGTTGTGAGTGAAGTGCCTTTCGCTGTTCCACTAACGCTGGGTGACAGCGTTATCGTTACCGAGGTGGGAGCTGCCGCTCCGCTCCAAATGTGGACAGTATCCAGGGTGAGGTTTGAGAGCGTTGTTGAGCCGTCAGTGATACTGAAGCTGACTGAATCACCTGTTTCTCTCGCGCCGAGAGCCGCTAAGCGGAACGAGGTCCAATTCGTTGATTGGGGGGCGAGTGAAAGTGTGACGGTTGCCGATGAAATGGTGGCCACTTTTGCATTTCTGACAAAGGCATTAGTTGCTATCTGATTGGTCAGGTAAATTTCGATTACTGTTACCAGCTTCAAGGGGTTGGGATTAGTGGCTACTTTGTATTGATATTGAGATGCCTCTGTCACTGAGATGTCCACATTTGCGGATGTACTGTCGCTGTATCTGAATATGAAGCGGCCAGCAACACCGCCTGAAAAAGGAACCTGAAACTCAGCTTCAGCCCGCTGAGTTTTCGCATTCACTGTGAGTGTTTTGAAAAGTTTAAGACCATTAACCGGCCCCGTCACATTTACGGCAGGCAGGTCTTCCACCGTAAAGGCAAGCGCATTGTATTGGCTGTCAATGAAGCTTCCACTAGTAGCGGTCGTAACTCTGGAGTTTACGCCACCTGAGGTTGGAAATGACTCCCATACAGAAGTGGTCGGAGTGGCAGGTTTAGAAAGACCGCGATAGGCGAAGTCATCGAGTCTGCTCAGCAGGAAGTTGTCTTCTAAACTTCTCACCCGCGCTTCTGCCGCCGCATTAAATCCTGCAATATCCGCCTCCACGGCCCTCATCGCAAAAGGCACACTCACCAGCCGCTCACGCGGCGTTTGGGCAATGCCATTCAGAGTCACTTGCAGCCAGTGCTGGGAACCGCTGGCGAGGGTGGTGGTGAAGGTGGGTCCGCTGCCGAACTGGAAGCTGTAGATGCCGTTTTGCACGGTGACGCTGCCGATGCTTTCGCTGTAGAGCTGGGCACCATTGGTGGCGGCATCGTGGATGGAGATACTGACGGTCTTGCTGCCGGAGACGACGTTGCCGTTGATGTCAGTGAGCAGGCCTTGGTAGTTGATCAGAGCAGGGACGTCAGCGTGGAGGAGACTGGCACTGAGCAGGAGGGCGGCGGTGAGGATGGATTTCATGAGATGGTGAGTGAATGGAATGATTTTGAGGGATCAGGGGCGGTACATGATGATGATGATCTGGTAGAAGCCGCGTGTCTGGCCTTCGGGCACGGTGATGAGGCGGCTGAGGGTGTTGCCGTCGCCGATCACCTCCTCTTGCAGAGTCCACCCGCTAAGGTCGGTGGAGCGTTCGAGGCGGTATTTGCGGCCCGGCAAGGTGGGGCATTGCAGCCGGACGTTTCCAGTCTCCATAGCGGCACTGGCCGTGATGCGTGAACCGGGCTGGAGAGGATGAGTGCCGGTGACGAACTCCTGGTAATCCTGCACGCCGTCGAAGTCACTATCGAGGGTGGCATTGGCTATGGCTGGGTTCAGCCCATGCGTGGTCTCCCAGGCATCTGACATGCCATCGTTATCGGTGTCCTGCACGCCGGGCGTGATGTGCCAGGGAGTGAGCACCGGGACAAGACCCGTCCGGGCACTGCCGCCATTCACGGCACGCAGACCGGTGGCAAAGGGGCTGCCTATGGAGCCGAAGGAATAAAGTGCTCCCACTCTGCCCAGCCCTCCGCCGGAATTGACCCCAGCCTGAGCAAGGGTGACGAGACAGAGGAAGCTGAGCAATGAAGTGACTGGCAGATGCATGTGATGAAGAAATGTTTGGTGGAAGAAAAAGCGGGAGATCTGGCGCTCCCGCTCGGTGTTTGCGGTTAGGGTAAGGCGGTGATTTTTATCCGCCCACGGTGATTCCCGTCTCCGCGCTCCAGTCGCCGACCTGGGCGTCGCCGACGCGCCAGATGGCGCGGTATTTCCAGGTGGTGAGGGCTGCGGGGAAGGCTTGCGTGTCGGTATAACCAGGCGTGGTGTCGAAGGCGAGGTCCACCCAGCCCTGGCCGCGATCGACCTGCATTTGCAGCATGTCGAGGAAGGCACCATTGCCATCCCAACCCCAGTCGATGAAGACCTGGCCGCCGACGATTTTGACTTTGAACACGGGCTGAATGGTTTCCAGGTCTGGCTCGGCGGTCACGGTGCCGACGGTGCCCAAATCGGTGGCGATGGCATCACTATAAGCGCCGGACTCCTGCAAGACTTGGATAAGACTGAAGATGCGCTTCAGGGCACCGGGCTTCATGGGGACGACAGCGGGGAGGTCGTTCGGCACGTCGGCGGGCGGCAGCGGCGGGGCAGTGAAGGCGGGTAGGACCATGGCGGAATCTCCCGTGCCGGTCTGGGCATCGCGGATCATGTCGGTGTTGGACTTGCTCCAGGTTCGCTGGGAGGGCTGATAGGTTCCCAGGAGGTAGATGAGCCAGCGCGCGTCTGCCACGGCGGCGGCACAGATCAGCGGGGATATGCCGAGGGTGGCGGCATGGCCGATGAGCTTGTTGAAGAAGTTGGTGAGCCAGATGATTTGTTCTGGCACGCTGGTGGGGTAGAACGAGTTGTGTTTCACTGCTTTTGTTTTGGTTCGGGGTTGGACTGAAAGCTGTGGCGGCGGGACGTAGCCCTCATCTCCGGGTTCTCTGATGCCGCCCCAAGTGACGTTCGGGTTCGGCGAGTCCCAGGTGTATTTCTGGCCGGTAAAGGGATCGATCTCATTGGAGTCCCAAAAAAGTGGTTTCATGGTGTTTGGTAGCTGCACTGGGGAAACCCTGCACCGCACAGAGGATTCGCTTTGCGGCTTCGCAGGTGCGGACCACCTGGAGCTGCGCCTCCAGCTCCGGGAGGTGACCGCGACGCTGCTGGAGTCGATTTTTTCGTCCCAAGGGGTGGCCGCAGTGGGACTGGAGGCTCACCTCCCGAGGCATTGCGGTGCTCTGAGGGAGCTGGAGTCCGCCCCCAGGAGCGTCACGACAAGCTGGAGATGTGGGAGTCCGCCGCCAGATGCTTTGTGGTGTCCTTGAGAGGCTGGAGGCGCACCCCCCGGAGCATCTCTGTACATGGACACCTCTGGCGTCTGCCTCCAGTGACTCCACGCTGCGCTGAAGGGAGGAGAGTAATGGCTCCCGGAACGCGGCGCTGCGCTGAAATGGCTGGAGAGGTGCCCCCTGGGGCCTCGCGCCATGCCGAAGAGACTGGCTGAGCCTCTCGAGCCTTTTCGCAGTGCTCGAGATAGTCATCGCCCGCACCTCCAGGCCATGAGAAAATTGAAAACCGCCTGCGCCGAGACTTTATGGCTGCGGCCCGACTTGCGTGAGCAGGTCGGTAGTGCAGCACGACTGATTGAAAAAGGCGTGGTGTGCTGGCTGCATGGGCAACGCGGGCTGCTTCTGGCGAGGCCTATCCGCATGTTCGGGGAGGGACACGAAG
>CANJVS010000226.1 GCA_947477755.1 Verrucomicrobiaceae bacterium
ACGCTCAGGGCTTCTATGGCGGCATCGGGATGGGCGACATAGCGCTGGCGCTCGCGGGCGAGGGCAGATTTCAGCACGGCAAGTTCAGCTGGCTTGGGTTCGCGTGATGTGGATTCGGTAAAGGCCCAACGGAGTTTCGCCAAATCGTCACCGGATTGATGCAGCATGCGCTCAGAAAAGGCACGGGCGGCTTCTACAAATTGCGGGTCATTAAGGGTGACGAGCGCCTGTAGCGGTGTGGTCGTGTTACCGCGTGCGATCGTGCAGACCTCGCGGTTCGGCGCATCGAAGGCTGTCATATTCGGTGGCGCTGCTGTACGTTTCCAGAACGTGTAGAGACTACGGCGGTAAAGCTTCTCACCGTGGTCTTGCACAAAGGTTTGTGCCGTGGCTGGAGTGCTGCCGTAGTGGCTGATTTCGCGCCAGAGATCACCCGGCATGTAGGGGTTCACACTGGGGCCCCCGATGCGCAGCACGAGCAGACCGCTGGTCTTCAGTGTCGCATCGCGCAGCATTTCAGCTGGGAGTCGAAAGCGTGGACCGCGGGCTAGGAGGCGGTTCTGCGGATCGCGCTCCAGCTGCGCCGGAGTAGCTGCCGAGGCCTGGCGATAGGTGTCACTCATAACAATGAGTTTGATGAGATGTTTCACATCCCATTTGCTCTCCATAAACTCGACAGCAAGCCAGTCGAGCAAATCAGGATGGCTCGGCCATTCACCTTGGGCGCCGAAATCCGCTGGTGTGCCGACAATACCGGTGCCGAAGAGCATCCTCCAGAAGCGGTTCACTGCCACGCGGGCGGTGAGCGGGTTGTTTTTCATCGTAATCCACCTTGCAAGGCCGAGTCGATCCTGGCTTGCGCCATCAGGCATTGGTGGCAGCGCCGCAATCGTGCCAACGCCTACCTTGACTGTTGGCTGGGCATAGTCCCTCGATTCAGGATGAAGGTCTCGCGCGGTTTCGCGGCGACATCCATGACCATTGTCGAGAATGGCTGTGTCAATACGGCAAGACGCTCCTCTAGGTTCGCGAGACACACACGTGTGCTCTGTATCTCCTTGGCATTTGCGGCGCAGTAGTTCCATAGTTCAGTCTGCTGTGCCGCGCTTCGTTTCGCGTCCGCCGTTTCGAGAATCGAAATGATGCCAGCAGGCAAACTACTATCGTCATCATTACCAGTGATCACAAAGAACTCGAAATGGCCAGGCACCAGACTTTTGCCATGACCAAATACAAGCTGCACAGTAAGGAAAGGCGTGTCGGCGGTATTCAAGGGCCGCGCAAAGACCGACGTTAACCGCACAGGGCCATTCGTCGCAAGATTGGGAGACCATCCGCTTTCGTTGCGCGGATCGAGACAGTCTGCGGGCGGATACTTCACGTCCCATGAATTCGCTGTCGTGCTCACAATTTGCTCCTGCTTATAGAGGTTGATCTGATCATTCGCAATGGCCCCAGCGGTCGCCGCGATGGAGGTGAGGACAAAGGTACCCTTCCAAGGCTGTTTATCTTTAGCTTCCGGCGCGGAGCTGCCGTTGCCCAGCTGAGCGCCTAGAAAGCCAATAATACGATCAATCACACTCCTTTTACCAAGTGCTGGTTTGCTTTTGCCTCGCGCTCGCCTCTCCACTGGACCATTGCCCCAGCCACCACCGGGCAGTTTTGGGTCTGGGTGAAAGACAACACGCAAACCGGTTATTGGCTCGTTAATTTTGAGTAACTGCATCGACACATCGTAGGCTGCTAGATCTGCCACCCGAGATAGGCGCACTCCATTCTCACAATCTATCTCAAAACCACTACCACTATTCGGCGTGGAAATTTTCAAGATTCGGGTGGGATGCAGCTTCAGTTCCTTGCCACGTGCATTTAGTTTCTCACGTTCGTGCTTCTCCCAACTACCAAGCGTCTTCGCATCCGGCTTGCTGAGCGCCTCTTTCAATACTGCTATCTGACTCTGCAACACAGGCACCTCTTCCGTCTTAATCACGGTCTTCGCCATCACGAACGGCCCTGGATTCACGCCGCCATCACCATCGATCCCGCGGTCGCTCAACGAATTGAAGAACGCGAACATCTGATAGTAGTCCCTCTGTGTAATGGGATCGAATTTGTGATTGTGGCACTGCGCGCAGCCCAGCGTGAGCCCAAGCAACGATTCACCCAGCGTCTTCACGCGGTCGGCGTTATAATTCGTCAAATTCTCCTCGGGAAGGGTGCCACCTTCGTGTGTAACCATATTGTTGCGTTGAAAGCCCGTCGCAATCAGGTCGGCCTCAGTGCGATTCGGCAACAAATCGCCCGCGAGCTGTTCGATGAGGAATCGATCATAGGGCTTGTTGTCGTTGAATGCCTGAATCACCCAATCGCGCCACAACCACATAACACGTCCGCCATCAATCGAGAATCCATTCGTGTCGGCAAAGCGGGCCGCATCCATCCACTCTAAAGCCATGCGTTCGCCAAAATGCGGCGACTTCAGCAGGCGTTCCACCAATGCTTCGTATGCCACTGGGCTCGTATCCTTGCGAAAAGCATCCACCTCCTCCGCGCCCGGCGGCAGACCTGTAAGATCAAGCGATACACGGCGGATCAGCGTGGCAGGATCCGCCTGTGGTGAGGGTGCCAAGCCCTCATCGGCTAGCCGTTGACGAACCAATGCATCAATTGCGTTACCACTTCCCTGAGAAATCTGCGGGCGCTTCGGAGTGATAAAAGACCAGTGCCCGGCATACTTCGCTCCCTGTTCGATCCACGCCTTGATCTTTGCCTTATCTTCCTCGGTCAGTTTGAGTTGCGATTCCGGCGGCGGCATCAGTTCATCTTCATCTTCAGTGACAATGCGCAGCCATGCCTCACTACCCTTCAAGTCGCCAGGCTTGAGCGGCGTTAGTCCGTCGAACTCCCCAAACGCCGACTCCTGCACATCCATTCGCAATTTAGCCTTCCGGGTCTTTTCATCGAAGCCGTGACATGAGAAACAATTTTCAGCGAGGATAGGCCGGATATCTCTATTGTAGTCTATGGTGGCCGCCATCATGAGCGACTGCGTGATGCAGATAGAAATGACAAAGCTGAGCTGGAGATTCATGAATTGCGAAATGAGAAAGGTCCCACTGTGGCAAACCATCGTGGTTTTAAAAACCTACCACTAATGATCCATGCTCAAATAGTTATCTTTCACCAATTGTTCGGCAAGGACAAACACAACGCTTTGCAGCGGGAAATCATGCCTTTCACTGCTAGAGACACCCGAATGATTAAAGGTTGTGCTCGACAAAGATTTAATAGAGACGGCATCAGGCGGCGGGCTCGAGTGGTTTCATGTTTTTTTCGCCAAAAATGATTCATGCCAATTGTGAGCCAAAGAGGCTCATCCACCGAAACACTTAGCTGCACTAAAGGACCACGACGAGGCCTTCTTTGCGAGCGCTTCCGAGACAACCCCTCTCGAGGCCGAGGTGTTATATTCGTATAGCTTGATCACCCCTCCCATTTTTATCTGATGAGGATGAACCACTCATCGGATTTGTGCTGACCGGTCAGAGAGCGGCAGATACTGTTGCGCTCCTTGTCGCTCTGGTTTCCGACGACGGCCAGAACCCCGTCGCCGCCCCCCTCTACCTCGAATACAAAAAGCAAAACCTCCCCGCCGAACTTCATCTCTTCACCAAAGGCGGCCACGGCTTCGGCATGAGGGTTAACAAACAACCCATCAACGCCTGGCCCCAGCGCTGCGCCGAATGGATGGGTGCCATGGGCTGGCTGCCAAAGGCTGAGTAATGGCTGAGTGATCCGGGGACTTCCGGCCGTTTCTTGAAGTCCTCCATTTTATGTCCCTCCTCCGCCCGCTTCTCCTCACCTCACTCCTGATCAGTCCAGTCTTCGCCGCCGATGACTATGTGCCCGGACCGGATTCCAAACCGCAGCCGGGCGTGCCAAAGGGAGAGGTGTTGAAGTTTGAGTTCACCAAAAGCAAGATCTTCCCGGGCACGGTGCGGGACTACTGGGTGTATGTGCCGGCGCAGTACTCGCCGGACAAACCCGCCTGCGTGCATGTGAATCAGGACGGCATCCAGAATCAGGCGCCGGTGGTGTTTGACAATCTGATCGCGAAGAAGGAGATGCCGGTAACCATTGGTGTGTTCGTGATGCACGGACGTGTTCCTGCACGAGATGGCACCACGGCGCTGGACCGCTTCAATCGCAGCGTGGAATATGACGGTCTCGGCGACAACTATGCGCGCTTCCTCATCGGGGAACTCCTGCCTGAAGTGGAAAAGCAAAAAACCAGTGATGGCCGCGCCATCCGCCTTTCCAGCAGCGGCAATGACCGAAGCATCGGCGGCAGCAGCAGCGGGGCCATTGCGGCCTTCACGGCGGCCTGGGAAAGACCGGAGGCGTTCAGCCGCGTCTTCAGCAGCATCGGCACCTATGTGGACCAGCGCGGCGGCAATGATTACCCGGTGATGATCCGCAAGTTTGAGCCGAAGGCGCTGCGCGTGTTCCTGCAGGACGGCAGCAATGACGCGAACGGCGTCGGAGGGAACTGGTTCCTCGCCAATCAGGAAATGCTCTCGGCTTTTGAGTTCGCCGGATACGAGGTCAACCATGTCTGGGGCGATGGCGGGCACAATGGCAAGCACGCGACCGCCGTTTTCCCCGATGCGATGCGCTGGCTGTGGAAGGACTGGCCGAAGCCGGTAACCAAAGGTGTGGCATCCAAAGCGCCGGTGATGGATGTGCTCGGTGCAGACTCGGAATGGCAGGTGGTGAGTGAAGGTCACGGCTTCACCGAAGGCCCGGCAGTCAATGCAAAGGGCGAAGTCTTCTTCACCGACATCCCCAACAGCCGCATCCACAAGATCGCGCTTGATGGCAAAGCGAGCATTTTTGCCGAGGACACCGGCAAGGCCAACGGCCTCATGTTCGGCCCCGATGGCCGTCTCTTCGCCTGCGCCAGCGGCAGAAAACAAATCGCGGCTTACGACGAGTCAGGCAAAGCCAGCGTGATCGCCAGCGACCTCGAATCCAACGACCTCTGCGTCGCTTCAAACGGCAACATTTACGTCACCGATCCGCCGCACAAGCAGGTGTGGCTGATCACGCCCGGCGGCGATAAACGCGTGGTGGATGCAAATGACAAGGGCGGTCTCGCCTTCCCCAATGGCGTGCGTTTGACG
>CANJVS010000227.1 GCA_947477755.1 Verrucomicrobiaceae bacterium
AACATCGTGTTGGCATCATGCGGGCTGATGCTCGGACCAAACATCCCGCCGCCCGCACCGATCCCGCGGGATTTGAACGACGCAGGTTCCAGTGCCAGGACGGATGACAGCGGCAGCAGCAAAAGAAGGAGTGGTTTCATGCGCCGATTTTCCGGCTATTCGCTGAAAGCGGCAATGCACCCGCAGGAGCATTGGCCATCCCGCGCGTTTGTGGCACCATCCGGCATGAAAACACCGCGATGGATCGAGCAACCGCGCGCGCTCGCCGCGCTGACGCTGGCCTTTGCACTCGTCCCGGCGGCGTTTGCTTTCATCACCTTCAAGGCCGCGCGGGAGCGCGATGCGAAGCTCTTTGACACCGCCGCGCAGGTGCTCGGCGAGCAGTTGAAGCTGGCCACCTTCCGCCATGTCTCCTTCCTCAGCCTGCTGCGCAATCAATGGCGCTCCGTCACCACGCCCGCGAATCCACCGGACAACGCGCTGCCTCCCGCCGGATGGCCAAAACGCCTGCCGCATCTCCTCGCGGTGGCCTATGCGAGCGATGATGGCGCCCGCTCGATTCCCGTGCTCTGGCAGGCCGGTCTGGCAGCCCAGAAGCAGCCCGGAGAAAACCTCGCGGACGATCCTGCTCTGACGCCCGTGCTTGAACATGCGCGCTCTGCGGGCACGCCGATGCCGTATGCGGCGCGGATCAGCGCCAATCGCATGGCGGTGGTCGAACTCCTGCCGGGCTCTGATGAATCACGGCGCACGCGCGGCTTCATGATCGGCTGGCTCGATTTGGAATCCATTTGTGCGGATGAATCGCTGCCATTGCTGGCGCAGGACATCCTCCATGCCGCGCCGGATGCAGCAGTGGGTCACCGCATCGGGATCAGTGGCGAAGGCGACGTCAAGTGGACGGCATGCATCACACGCGGACCGCAATTCAGCCGCGAATATGGCACGCCGACACCTTGGATCGGCTTTGCCGCACTGGGCCTCAGCGTGCTGCCGCTCAGCGTGCTCGTGATGCTCGCCGCGCGGGCCGGCAAACTGCGCGCCGCGCTTGAGGCGGAACAACTCAAGAACCAGTTCGTCAGCACCGTGTCGCACGAGTTTCGCACCCCGCTGAGCGTGATTCTGTCCGGTGCGGAATTGCTGGAGGCCCATGCGACCAGCCTGAGTGAAGCCCGCCGCGCCGAACTGCTCACCCAGATCAAATCCTCCACCATGCGCATGAACGAGATGGTCGAACAGGTGCTCCTGCTCGGCCGCATCGAATCCGGCGCGATGAAGGCAAATCCGCAGCCTGTCGACATCGCCGCGCTGTGCCGGGGGATCCTCGAAGAGGTGCAGACCGCCACGCTGCGGAAGTGCGGGATTGATCTCGAATCCATGGCTGGCAGCCCTTCCCTGGATGCAGCGCTTGTTCGCAGCATTCTTGTCAATCTGCTCACCAACGCGGTCAAATACTCCAAACCCGGCGGCAAGGTGCTTTTCTCCGTGCAGATCCTTGATCAGTCCGTGCGCTTCGTCGTCAGCGATGAGGGCATCGGCATCCCTGCCGCCGATCAGGCGCGCGTTGGCGAGCCTTTTCATCGTGCCGGCAATGTCGGCGAAATCACCGGCACCGGATTGGGCCTGGCCGTGGTCAAACGCTGCGTCGGGCTCTGCCGCGGCAGCCTAACTATTTTTAGTGAAGAAGGCCGGGGCACTCAAATCGCCGTCACGTTGCCGTCATGACCACCATTCTCCTCATCGAAGACCACGCGCCGCTGCGCGAGAACCTGCGCGAGCTGCTGGCACTCGAGGGGTTCAGCGTGTTTGCAGCCGCCGATGGCCGCGACGGCCTGAAACAAGCGCGCACGCAGCGGCCCGATCTGATTATCTGCGACATCATGATGCCCGGCATGGACGGCTATGAAGTGCTCGCGCATCTGCGGCTCGACCCGGCCACGCGCGGGACACCCTTCATCTTTCTCACGGCCAAAGGCACGCCGCCGGATATCCGTGCCGGCATGAATCTCGGCGCGGACGATTACCTGCCGAAACCGGCATCGCGGGCCGAGCTTCTCAAGGCCGTGGGCACGCGACTGGAGCGGGCGAAGCAACAAAAGCGGCGCTTTCAACCGAACTTCAATGATCCCAAGCCACTCGAAAAACTCGGCCTTTCACCGCGTGAGGCCGAGGTCCTGCTTTGGGTAACCCAGGGCAAGGGAAATCACGAAATCGCCGGAATCCTGGGTCTCAGTGTCGCCACAGTGAAAAAGCACACGATCCACATTTTCGAAAAACTCGGCGTCGAAAGCCGGACAGCGGCCATGCTGAGAGCCGTTGAAGCATTGGCTTGAGCTGCGCGTTGTAGTGCGACAATCTTCAACCATGCCTCCGCTCACACGACGTCAGATTTTGCAGCAGGCCGGCGCCGGGTTCGGTTCGCTGGCTTTGCAATCGCTGCTGGGTGCTGATGGATTGCTGGCGAACACGAATCCGATGGCCCCGCGCCCGCCGCATTTTGCACCGAAAGCGAAGTCGGTGATCTTCCTCTTCATGTATGGCGGTCCGTCGCATGTGGATTTGTTCGATCCAAAACCCGCCCTGGCGAAGTATCATGGCCGGCCGATTCCAGTGTGGAAAAAAGAGGACGCTTTCATGGGCGGCAAAACAAAGAACGTGGCAATGCAGAGCCCGTACCGCTTTGCCAGACACGGGCAGTCGGGCATGGACATGGCGGAGGTCTACCCCAACCTTGCGCGCCACGCCGACAGCCTGTGCATGATCCGCTCCATGCACACGGAGAGCAACAATCACGCACCCGCGCTCTTCCAGATGAATTCGGGTTTTGTCCAGCCGGGACGGCCCAGCATGGGATCGTGGGTGACCTATGGTCTCGGCTCCGAGAGCGAGAACCTGCCCGCGTTTGTCGTGCTGCTCGACAAGCTCGGCGCTCCGGTGAATGGCGCGCTCAACTGGTCAAACGGCTTCATGCCGGCCACCTATCAGGGCGTGCCTTTCCGCAGCAGTGGCGAGCCCATCGCCTACCTCACACCACCCGGGAATGTGAGCGCCAGCCAGCAGCGCGCGCGGCTCGATCTGCTCAAGCAATGGAACACCGAGTATGCCGCAGCCAACCCGGCGGAGACCGCGCTCGCGGCGCGGCTGAATGCTTATGAACTGGCCTATCGCATGCAGATGAGCGCGAGTGAATGCACGGACCTGAAAGGTGAGTCAGCGGCCGTGCGCCACATGTACGGGCTGGATCATCCGACCACGGCGCACTTCGGCAGGAGCTGCCTGCTGGCACGGCGGCTCGTGGAGCGCGGCGTGCGTTTTGTTCAGGTTTACAGCGGCGGCAATGAAGGTCCCAAAGCTTGGGATGCGCATGATGACCTGAAGAAGAACCACGACCTGCACTGCGCGGAGACGGATGGCCCCATCGCCGCGCTGCTGGATGATCTCAAGATCAGCGGCCTGCTCGACACGACGCTTGTTGTGTGGGGTGGCGAGTTCGGCCGGTCACCCGTGGCCGAAAATGGCAAGGGACGTGATCATCATCCAAAGGGCTTCACCATGTGGATGGCGGGCGGCGGAATCAAAGCTGGACACATTCACGGAGCCACGGATGAATTTGGCTACAGCGCCGTCGAGAACCGCGTCTCCGTGCCCGATCTGCACGCGACGATTCTGAACCAGCTCGGGCTCGACCACGAACAGCTCACCTACCGCTTCACCGGACGCGACTACCGTCTCACCGATGTGAGCGGTGATGTGGTCAAGGCACTGCTGGCGTGATTATTTGGCCACTCCTTTGATGCTGAAGTCGTCGTAGTTCACATCGACGCGGTTGGTGGTGAGGCTCACCACCGTCTTGTGATCATGAGCGACGCCGGGCGACTGAAAACTGCCCACGACCTTGCCGTCGATGCTCGTTTCAACTGTGTCGCCGTGCGTGCTGACGACAAGGGTGTGCCACTCTTTGAGCGAGACGGTGGCCGGCATCGACTTGGTCCACTTGATGAGGTTGGCCTTGTCTTCAGCGGTCAGCGCGGGCGGCGTCGCCTTTTTGCGCGCGTAGATGTCGTTGCTGAAGGTTCCCGCTTTGGCATCCGCCACGGTCACCGCCTTCGGATTCACCGAGATGCTGCAGATGTGCCCCGCGTGCGAGCCCTTGTAGTCCTTGTCATCAAACCAAATGTTAAAACCCTTCGCCTGATCGCTCGCGAACTGGAACTTCACCGAAACCTCCAGATCCACTTCCGGGGCAATCCGGATCACATCCACCGCCGCATGATCCGACTCAGGTGCGGTGATGCCTTTGAGCACACCGTCCTTCACGATGCTGGAGCTTTTGTAGTGTCCCCAGGCTTTGCCGAAACCATCGGCGGAGAAGTCATCGGAGAAAATCACGCGCGGATAATCAGCGGCGAGGGTGGCGGTGGAAAGCAGGGCAAGGGCGAGAAGTGATTTCATGGGGAAAGGAGAACGGCTGGGATTCGAAAACATTGCGGCGGAAGGCCGGGCATCGGTTGCTGTCCAAATGCTGCCAGAGACTAAACCGGACGCAGCACGCTCTTCACCACCTCGCCCTTGTGCATTTTCTCGAAAGCCTCATGCCATTCCGTCACCGGCCAGACACCGCCGATGATGGGTTTCACGTCGAACTGACCGCTGCTGAGCAGGGCGATGACGCGCTCCCAGATGGGCCAGTTGTGACTGAAGCTGCCCTGCAGGGTGATGTTCTTCTGGACGAGCGGATCAAGATTGAAACCAAGCGGCTGCGGCCCCCAACCAACTTTGCTGATCCAGCCGGCGGGGCGGACGACATCAAGCGCGATCTTGAGCGTGACGCTGGCTCCGGCGGCGTCGATCACACCATCGCAGCCGAGACCGTCGCGCTCCATGGCCCAGGGTTTGGCATCGCCGATGATGACCTCACAGCCGTAGTGCTTGCGGGCGATCTCCAGGCGGTGCGCGTCCTGGGGCAAACCGACGATGGCGACCTGCGCGCCACAGAGGCGCGCCATGGCGGCACAAAGGATGCCGATGGTGCCCGGGCCGAGCACGAGGACGCGATCACCGGGCTCGATGCGCGCGTTCTTCACCACCGCGCTGTAGGCCACGCAGCATGGCTCCGTCAGGCAGGCCTGCTCAAAGGGAAGCTGATCAGGCACATGGTGCAAAATGCGGCTCGGCACACG
>CANJVS010000228.1 GCA_947477755.1 Verrucomicrobiaceae bacterium
ATGCCACCGGATGTGGTGTCAACCTCCGGCGATACCATGCGCGTAACCCATTGATTATGTAAGCTTTGTGGAGATTTTACTCCGCAAAAAGAAGGCTCTGTGGCATAAGATGGAAAATCGAAGTGCCACCCGGGCATTCATCCCCCTGTGTCTGGGGAGACAAAATCGTCCTCACAGGTCTCGCTGATGGCAAGCTGGTCACGTTCTGCGTGAGCCGTACGGATGGTCATGAACTTTGGAGGACTGCAGCTCCAACGCAAAAAATCGAGGCCACACACCGCATCGGCAGTCCCGCCGCGCCCACGCCATGCACGGATGGCAAGCTGGTGTATGCGTATTTTGGTTCGTTCGGCGTACTGGCCTATGATTGGAACGGCAAAGAGGTGTGGAGAAAGCCACTACCAGCGCCAATCGTTGAATTCGGCACCGGTGCCTCACCGATCCTTGAGGATGGAAAACTCATCATCGTTGCCGACCAGGATGTCGGCTCCTTCCTGCTCGCTCTGGATGCAAAAACAGGGGCCGAAGTATGGAGGGTGGATCGCTCAGAGTTTCGGCGCAGTTTTTCGACCCCGTTGGTGTGGAAGCATGACGGCCTGGAGGAACTGATCGTCGCCGGGTCACTCTGGGTGCGCAGTTATGATCTCAAGGATGGCAAACAGCGCTGGTCTGCGCGTGGCATGGCGCGCGTGGCAAACGCCAGTCCCGTGGCCGCAGACGGGCTGCTTTTCGTCTCAAGCTGGAACGTGGGTGGCGATGAAGATGACCGCGTGGTGATGGAACCATTCGAGGCCTTTGCCGCAGTCAACGACACCAGCAAGGACGGCATCCTCATCAGGGACGAATTCCCGAAAGGTCCGGTGAAGGACCGCTTTTCACAAATGGACGCCGACAAGGATGAGCGCGTCACCAAGGCTGAGTATGAAATGATGCGCTCCATGTTTGCTGAAGCCGCCAACCAATTGTTTGCCATCAAGCCCGGCGGCAGCGGAGACATCACCGACACCCACGTGGTCTGGCAGGTCGGCAAGCACCTGCCCTATGTCTCCTCTCCCGTGGTTGCCAATGGACGTGTGTTCACGATGAAGAACGGCGGGCTTGCCTCCTGCTATGATGCCCGCAGCGGAAGCCCCATTTACCAGGCCGAACGCGTGGAGGCTCCCGGCGATTACTACAGCTCATCCGCCACCGCAGATGGCCGCATCTATGTCACCTCCCAGCGCGGCACCGTGGTTGTGCTCGATAGCGCAAGCGACACGCTGAAGGTGCTCGCTCGCAATGAACTCCATGCAGCCATTTTCGCCTCACCCGCCATCGTCGACGGCGTGATCTACCTGCGCACCGATAAGCATCTGTTCGCATTTGGTGAGTGAGTGATGGCGGATCTAGCTTCAGATAGCGGAAGTTTTTCTTTCCGCCGCTTCGACCATGCTCCAGTTTTGGCCCCGCCATGAACCTCCGCTCCTTCCTCACTCTCACCAGTCTCATCACCTCGGCCGCCTTCGCGGCAGAACTGCCGAAGATCCCCTCCAAGTCGATCGCCACGAAAAAGGAAATCCTCTTCTCTGATGATTTTGAAAGCGCCGCACCAGCCAAGGTCTGGCACAAAGTGGTCGCCACCTTTGCGGTCGAAAACGGCACTTTAAAAGGAACGCAGACTCGTGTGACAAACATCCCGGCAGCGGACGGCAAGCCTGCCATCACCGCTCACGCCGCCGTGCACGGACTGGAGATTCCGACACGCGATAGCGTGGTTGAAACAAAGATCCGCTTTGAAGGCGCCACGATGATCGACGTGGAGTTCGACGACCGCAAATACACCGGCTGCCACTACGGTCACATCTGCCGGGCGCAGGTCCGCCTCAACGGAATCACCCTCATCGACGAGCGTGATGGCGGCATGAGGAACGACATTTACGCAATGAAAAAAGACCCGTCCAAAAAGGCGGAAGTCGCCAAACTTCTCGTCGGACGCAGTGTCACCTACCCTGCCAAGCTCGAAACCGGCAAGTGGTACACCCTCGTCGTCGAAACCATTGGCGATGAAATGCGCGTCACGATTGACGGCAAACCGGCAGGCTTTTTGAAATCTTCGGGCATCGCCCATGCGACCAAATCCAAAATCGAACTCGGCGTCGCCGGCAAGGACGGCTTTTTTGATGACCTCAAGGTATGGAACGCAGAAGCCGCCAGGTAGTCAGTCCATCCCTCCCATTCGATGAAACTTTTCTTGTTAGGCATTCTCGGAAGCGTGACCCTCGCGCACAGCGCTGAACTGGTGATTCCGGATGACGTTCTCTTTGAGCGCCAGATCGAATTCAGCAATGCAGCAGATCAGCATCTGCAACTCAATCTGGCCCGTCCCAAAAACGTGAGCGGTGACCTGCCAGCCATCCTGTGCATTCACGGGGGAGGCTTCCGCGCGGGCACGCGGGAGAGCTACGACAAACTTT
The DNA here is from genome assembly GCA_947477755.1 of Verrucomicrobiaceae bacterium. Classification (GTDB taxonomy): domain Bacteria; phylum Verrucomicrobiota; class Verrucomicrobiia; order Verrucomicrobiales; family Verrucomicrobiaceae; genus Prosthecobacter. The sequence goes on from CANJVS010000228.1 coordinate 2,454, forward strand.
GCGTGACGCTCGCAACTCACGGTTATGTCGCGGCGACTTTGACCTACCGTCTCGCCCCGGCCCACCCGTTCCCTGCCGCAGTCATCGACTGCAAGACGGCGGTGCGCTGGCTGCGGGCCAATGCCGCCAAGTATCACCTCGACCCGAAGCGGCTGGGCGTGACGGGTGGATCAGCCGGCGGGCATCTGGCGCAGTTTCTCGGCGTAACCGCCGATGTGAAGGAGTTTGATGCCGGCACACATCTGGATCAGTCCAGCGCTGTGAACTGCGTGGTGAACTACTATGGGCCGAGTGATCTCACCAAGTCCTACGGCAAGAGCGTGGATGCCGCCGAAGTGTTGCCGTTGTTTTTTGGCGGGGCGCTGGACACGAAACTGAAGGAGCACGTGAGAGGCAGCCCCCTTTACTGGGTCACTCCGAATGCCGCCCCCGCGCTGATCGTTCACGGAACGGAAGACAAGTATGTGAACTATGAGCAGGCGGGATGGATGGTGGACAAGCTGAAAGCCGCGCAGGTCGAAGTCGAATTGCTCACGCTTCCTGGAGCCGGACATGGCTTCAAGGGGGCCGATGCAACCAAGGCGGAGGACACCATGATCCAATTTTTCGACCGGCACCTCAAGGCACGCTGATCCTGCCGGACTTATTCTTCCTTCAAACGCGCTCTTATGGGAATCTGGCTGAATCCGAGTTTCCCGCCTGCGCAGACGATGGAGTCGATGATGTTCTTCTCCTCCAGCGCCAGCTGTGCTTCGAATGGCAGGGAGGAGACCTCAGGTAGTTTGGCTATCTGACGCTGTCTGACCAGAGCAAGCGTGCGTGCCAGTTCGACGCCCGGCATGTTTGGAAAACTTGGCCAGTACGACTCGTTCAGACAGCGGATGCTCAATGGATCGCGAGTGATCATTTCAAGATGAAACTCAGCTTTTGGAGCCCCGAGCTGGATGACCCGAATCATCTCCGGCAAATCAAGCATCCCCTGCCCCAGCGGCACCTCGGCCATTTCAAAGCCATCATCCGTGAGATGCACCTCGATGTCTTTCAAATGCACTGTCAGAGTGTAAGGCGCGAGCTGCTGGACCACTGTCAGTGGTGACTCAAGCAGGGCCAGGCTGTTGCCGGTGTCGAGGCACACACCGATCTGCGGACTGGAGATGGCCTTGATGATTTCCAGCAACTCCGTGGTTTCAAAATCCTTGTGATTTTCCACCGCGATCTGTGCGCCCAACCGTCGCGCCACGGGCTCGGCAAGCTCCAGAGCCTGCTTGATCCCGACCTTCCAGCGCTCAAAGTCCGCCCGTTGGGTGAAGATTTCATAACGCCGCCCGCCTGCGGCGGTGCGGAAAATGGTGGCACCAGCCTCCCTGCCAAGACGGAGTTCATGAGTGAACCGATCCACGTCCCCCTGTGCCTGTGGCAGCCGGATGCTGCCCTCCAGTTTCATGTTGTAGGATTCAGACGATGCTCTCGCCTTTTGAGCCAGATCAAGGCCCCATCTTTCCATCCCGATTTGCAGACTGCCGATGCCGAGCTCAACGCCGTGATCCATCACATCAAGCACATCATGAAACGGCGGGTGCTTGATGCTGGAATGTTTACCCTGCCAGCGGTTGGAGTAGGAATGAATGACCAGCCCCAATCTGCGGCCCGAAAGCGTGCCATGCAGCACAGCGCCGCCAGCTGCCAGCAAGGCTGACACGTTGAGCAGCAGTTGACGGCGCAGCATGAGGTCAAGTTTGGGCAGGGTGACGGGAAAGGTCAATGCCAGACGAAGCTTGCATTGATGAAAACCAGGAACGACACAGGCAGCCATGTCTAACAACCCGCCCGCCGCTCATTATGATCTTCGTCGCGGAGCCATGTGGATGCTCGGGTCACTCGTCGGGTTCACCGGCATGGCGCTGCTGGTGAAACATCTGGGTTCGACACGTGGCATCAGCGGCTGGTGGGCATTGTTTTTTCGCGCCGTAGTCGGCCTGTTTGTCGTCTGGGGCATCTATGGACCGCGCAGGCAGGTCAGCTTCAGGCGCGCCGCCACCGGGCGCATGCTGGTGTCACGCGGCGTGATGGGGGCTTTCGGCACAGCCGCCTACTACCTCACACTCCCTATTCTTGGGGCGGGAAAAGCAACACTGATCGGCAACACCTGGGTCATCTGGGCCGCCCTGCTCGCGGTGCCACTGCTCGGAGAAAGCCTCACCCTGAGAAAGAGCTTCGGCATGTTGCTCGCCATTGCCGGCATCGCGCTGATCACCGGGTTGCAGGGCGGTGATTTCAGTCAGTTCGGTAGATACGAACTCCTCGCCATCAGTGGAGCGCTCATCGCGGCGGGTGTGGTGGTGGTCATCCGCCAACTGACTCGCACGGAGACCAGCGGCACCATCTTCGCCAGTCAATGCATTTATGCGGGGCTTTTCGCCCTGCCATTCTGTTTCACGGTGAGTGCTCCTGGACTCATGGACATCGGTCTGCTCACGCTCGCCGCCCTGCTTGCCTCATGGGGGCAAATCGGCATGACTGAGGGATTCCGCTACCTGCCCGTCAGCATCGGCGGTGCCTTTCAAATTCTGCTTCCACTGTGCATCACTTTGTGTGGATGGATTCTCTTTGAGGAGTCCTTCAGCCAAACTCAAATCATTGGCGCCGGCCTCATCCTGGCGGGCTGTTACGGAGTCGTCATCCCTGCGCGCAGGAGAGCGCTCGCGGTCGAGTGACTCC
>CANJVS010000229.1 GCA_947477755.1 Verrucomicrobiaceae bacterium
CCCCAATCTCGCCCGGCCCGAAAACATCAGCGACAAAGCCGAGCGCGACACGCGCGATTTCCTGAAGCGCCTGAATGACCGCCATCTCGAGCAAAACCCCGGTGACAGCGATCTGGCCGCGCGCATTTCTTCGTATGAACTCGCCGCGCGCATGCAACTGGCGGCTGTCGAGATCAATGACCTCAGCACGGAAAGCCCGGCGACTCGCGAGCTCTACGGCGTTGACGACAGCAATGTGAACAAAGCCGGATTCGCCAAAAATTGCATCCTTGCCCGCCGGCTCATCGAGCGCGGCGTGCGTTTTGTGCAGCTTTTCAACGGCTCCTACGCCATGGGGGAAGGCGTGGGCAATTGGGACGGTCACAAGAAGATTCATGACCAATACGCCGTGCATGCGCCCATCCTCGACCAGCCCTGCGCCGCACTGCTCAAGGACATGAAGGCACGCGGACTCCTGCGTGACACGGTTGTTGTCTTTGTCACCGAGTTCGGTCGCATGCCAACGTTCCAAAAGGGTGCAAACGGTCGCGATCATAATCCAAAGGGCTTCACCGTCTGGCTTTCCGGTGCCGGAGTGAAGCACGCCTACAGCCACGGCAGCACCGATGAATTTGGTTATCAGGCCATCGAAAACGTCACCAGCATCTACGATCTCCACGCCACGATGCTGCACCTCCTCGGTCTCGATCACGAGCGTCTCAGCTTCTACAACAATGGCATCGAACGCCGTCTCACCGACGTGCATGGACACGTCGTCAAAGACATCCTCACCTAACTATGAAAGCTTTCGGCCCCGCCGTTTACGGCATCCTTTGGCTGGTCTTTCCTCTCGCGATACATTCCGAGGAGAGGTTCCTGCTCGCCGCGGACAATCAGGTCATTGAGATCAATCGTGCGGGCAAGGTCACCGACTTGCTGAAACACCCGGGCCATGGCGGCATCTATGATGCGCGGCGGTTGCCGGATGGTGGCATCGCATATGCACACAAGGGTGGACTGGCGGTTTTTGACGCGAAAAAGAAACTCATGCTGGAACAACAGGCGCGTGCCGGCAGCAAGGGTGCGGAGGCAAACAGCGTGGCGGTGCTCAAAGACGGATCGGAGTTTGCGCTGATGGACAGTGGCGTGAACCAGATCCGGATCGTCGACCGACAAGGCAGGATCATCAGTGAAACGCCGCTGCCGGATCTCAGCGATGACCCGCTGCATTTTCGTTACCGGATGATTCGCGAAGTGCATGGTGAACATGCCTTCTGGGTGGGTCAATACGGACGCCGGACAGTTCTAAAAGTTGAAGCCAAAACCGGCAAGGTGTTGCGCTCCATCCCGCTCGATTCACTGCTCACTCCCTCGCCGACGGTGAAGAAGGCTTTCGCGGTGATCGAGGTCGGGGATGGCTCACTGTTTGTCGCCACCTCCACTGGCTGTCAGTTGCTACACATGACGGCGGACGGGAAGAAGCTGAGATGCTGGACAAAGGAAGAACTCGGTCTCTCCTGCCGCTACCTGCTCGGGATGCAGGGGCTGAACAATGGCCGCGTGATCATTGCCTGCGGCGACTACCATTTGCAAAAGGCTGACGAAGGCCGCGACCTGCTCGCGGAGATCGATGCCAATGGCAAGGTGGTGTGGCGACTCACGCGCGAACAGTTGGCGGATCAGATCGAGGGCGCGATCGAGAAAAGCACCGGCATGGAGGAGATGCGCATCACCAATGTGCATGCCTATGACAGCGAGCACCTCAGCGATTGCTTGAAGGTCGCCCAAGCTCCAGCGGGCAAGGTGCAACAGGCAGCTCACGGCCCTACCACCACACCGCAGTCGGTCTCCATTCAGGCATTCATCGACAAGCACTGCATCGACTGTCACGACGACAGCACGGCGAAGGGCGATTTCGACATCACTGCGCTTCCGTTCAAACTTGGCGATGCAGAGAATCGCGGACGCTGGACGCGCGTCTTTGATCTGGTTGAAAAAGGTGAAATGCCACCGCCAGAGAAATCAAAGCTCGGCAGCGTGGAGCGCCATGAACTGGTGTCCAGGCTGGGCGCGGATCTCTTTGCCGCCAACAAGGCCGACATTGCCAAGAATGGACGCGGTCCTTTGCGCAGGCTCACGCGGTTGGAGTTTGAGAACAATCTGCGCGTCCTCCTTGAGATGCCGGATCTCGATATCCGGGACAAATTGCCTGAGGATCGCGATGCCCATGGTTTCACCAAAGTCTCCGCTCTGCTCGACATGTCTCGCGTGCAGATGGAAGGCTATCTGGATGCCGCGGAGACCGCCCTGCGCGCGGCGTTAACCAACAGTGCGACTGCGCCGAAACCGGTCACGCAGCGCTTCACTGGAACCCAGTTGTTCCCGAGCCTGGAAACCTTCGGCGAGCGCGAGGCGATGTTCTTTGCCCGGGACAACCGGATGGTGGCGCTGACGAATGACGCACTCAAAGGCATGACGGATGAGCAGCGGGCTGATCCCGCGCTGGAGCTGGCCTTGTTTCGCTCCGCGACCTGGCCCTATTATGGTTACCCACGCGGATTCCGCGCCAGGGCTGATGGTGCGTATCGAGTGCGATTCAAGGGCCGGGCGGTGCGGCAGGTGCGTGACTTCCGTCTGGTGCCCGCCTACGAACCGGTGGCGATGAGTTTCCGTGCGCGCCAACCCTCCGGCCCTGATGTCTCCGGCGATGTGCGAGAGACCGGCGGCTGGCTGGATTTGCAGCCCGAGGTGCGCGAGTTTGAGACGACCATCCTGCTCAAGGCTGGTGAGACATTTGAATACAGTCCGCTCGGCCTGCCTGTTCCATTTATCCGCACGGATGGCGGCTTCTTTTATGATTACCCGCCGATGCCGCCTGAAGGGCATCGCGGCGTGGCCATCCAGTGGCTGGAAATCACCGGCCCCATCGTCGGCGCTGAATGGCCGCCGCGTTCGCATCGCGTGTTGTTTGATGACGTATCGCTCGCGTCTGCCAAGCCTGCTGATGCCGTGCGTCTTTTCCACCGCTTTGCTGCCAGGGTTGCGTTGCGTCCGATGTCTGAAGCCGCGCACCAACCATTCCTGAAACTCATCGAGGCAAAACTCGCCACTGGATCCTCTTTCACGGAGGCCTTGCTCGCGGGATATCAGGCACTGCTGTGCTCCTCGCATTGTCTTTATCTCAGCGAACCACGGGCAGGCGCCGCCGATGAGCACCAGGCCATCGCCGCGCGGCTTTCGCATTGGTTCTGGAATGCGCGACCGGATGGTGAACTCGCCACGCTTGCCAGGGAAGGGAAGCTGCGGGACTCCGCCATTCTCCGCGCTCAAACTGATCGTCTCATCGCGGATTCACGCCTGAATCAGTTCATTCGCATGTTCGCTGATGAATGGCTCGATCTGCGCAAGCTGAGGCGCGACATTGCCGACGAGCGTTTGTATCCCGAATACCGCAAGGACGATTACCTCGTTGATTCCATGGGGCACGAGACGGAGTCATTCCTGACCGCCATGGTGCGCGAGAATCTGCCCGCGAGCACGCTCGTCAGCGCCGATTTCACTTTCGTGAATGACCGTCTGGCCAGGCACTATGATCTACCGCGTGTTTCAGGTTCGGCCATGCAGCGTGTCTCGCTGCCGAAGTGGAGTCCTTATGGCGGCCTGCTGACTCAGGCGTCCCTGCTCAAGCACACTTCGAATGGCACCACCACCTCGCCTGTTCTGCGCGGTGCATGGGTGATGGAGAAACTGCTGGGCCAGCCGCCGCCGCCACCACCGAAGAGCGTTCCCGCCATTGAGCCGGATATTCGCGGTGCCGGTTCCATCCGCGAACTGCTCGCCAAACACACGGAGGTCAAAACCTGCGCCGCCTGTCATGCCCTCTTTGATCCTGTCGGTTTCGCTCTGGAAAACTTTGATGTCATGGGCGCGTGGCGGGATCGCTATCGCGGGATGGAGAAAGGCGAAAAGATTACCGGCATCGACCCCGCCGGTCATCCATACACGTACTTCGTTTCACAGGCCGTCGACGCCTCCGGGAAACTGAGCACGGGCGAATCGTTCAAGGACATTCGCGAACTCAAGCGCGTCCTGGCAGCCAATCCGCGACAACTCGCCCGCAATTTGATCACCCACCTCGTGCTGCATGCCACAGGCACCCCCGTGCGCTTTTCAGACCGTCCTGAAATCGAGTCGATACTGAATGCATGTGAGAAGGGCGGATACCGCGTCAGGGATTTGATTCATGCCCTGGTTCAAAGCGCGATCTTTCTTGGGGAGACCAATCATTGAGACAGGAAAATTGCATGAATCTCGTCGCATCAAAATTTCACGCCCTAACAAAGCATCATGAATAGTCCCCACATCGCCAGGAATGTTCCGCGCCGCCGTTTTTTGCGCGGCATGGGTGTCATGTTTTCACTGCCGGTGCTGGAGTGCATGACGCCTGTATTCTCTCGCGCGGCGGCCTCAAACATGCCGAAGCGCATGCTGCTGATCTCGAACAATCTCGGTGTGCTTCCGCAGCATTTCTTTCCGCAAGGCAAAGGCGCCGGCTACGCGCTTTCGCCATACTTGAAAGAGCTCGCCGCTTTTCGGAACGATTTCACCGTCTTCAGCGGCCTGTCGCATCCGGCGGTGGTCGGCGGTCACAGCACTGAAAACTGCTTTCTCACCGCCGCCCGTGACCCCACCCGCAGCGGTTTCCGCAACAGCATTTCTCTCGACCAGTTCGCCATTGAAAAAATCGGCCAGCAAACGCGCTTCCCCACACTGAATCTTGGCGTGAACATCGACAAGGCCAACCGCAGCCTTGCCTGGACTCGTGACGGCGTACTGCTGCCTGCAGAGGACAGCCCGGCGTCCCTGTTTCGCAAAATGTTCATCCAGGGGGATGCCAATGAAGTTGCCGCGCGCCTCAGGCGCCTGAAGGAGCGTGGCAGTGTGCTTGATGCGGTGAGTGATGACATGCGCGACTTCCAGCGTGGACTCGGCAGTCAGGATCGTTCACGCCTCGATCAGTACCTCACCTCGGTCCGCGAGCTCGAGGAGCGTCTGGTCATCTCCGGTGAATGGGAGAAAAAACCCAAGCCGCAAACCCAGGCCAAGCCGCCACAGGACATCCCGGACAAGGCCAAGTTCTTTCCCAAAATCCAGCTCACCCTCGACATGGCCAGGCTCGC
>CANJVS010000230.1 GCA_947477755.1 Verrucomicrobiaceae bacterium
CATCCAGCCCTTATTCCCATGCGTGAATGATGGTTTGAATCGCCTTGGAGACCGCATGGAAGTCTCGTGCCCAGCCCTGCCTTGCACACATCTCATAAAAACCAGTTGCTCCCGCCACCCACGCCGAGTATGAAAGCGGCCCTCCGATCCCGCGCGGTTAGCTCAGTGGTAGAGCATTACCTTGACATGGTAGGGGTCACAGGTTCGAACCCTGTACCGCGCACCATCGGAGAAAAGCAGTTTCAACATTCAAGAAACTGCCTTGAGACACAGCCTGCCGGCTGACTGGCGCTGAAGATCCCGCGCATCAGGCGCACTTCACCGCGGCACGGTTTTCCATGGCCTCCCAGACCGCCTCAACCACGCGCATGTAGCAGACACCTTCGGTGAAATCGGGGCGCGGGCGCGGCGCGGCGGGATCACGAACCGCCTGGATGAAGTCGCGCTCCACCGTCCATTCCCGCTGCAATTCATAGGGCACCGGCACGATCTCCATCGAACCGCCGGGTTTGCCGAGCGTGATTTCCTCCGTCACAAAATCATAACTCAGGGTGCCTGAGCTGCCGAAGAGCCAGAGCTTGTCGGTTGGCGCATGAGCGGCCACACCGCTGAACAGCATCGTCGCCTCCAACCCGCTGCGGAAGCGCGCCATGACCTGCACGAAGTCCGGAGTCTCCACATGATACCCCAGACGCTCGGGAATCACCACCCGGCCGCGCGCCTCGACCTCGACAATGTGACCTAACCAACGTTGCAGCACTTCAGTGTAGATGCCGAGCGTCAGGATCTGCACGCCGCTGACTTCCACCTGCTGGCGCCAGTGCGCGGTCTGTTTGGGGTCCAGCCAGGCGGCGTTGAAGCTGTGCAACAGGGCGTGGTAGGGCGTGCCGATGGCTCCCTCTTCCAGCAGTTTTTTCACCATTTCACCACCCTTCATGCCCTGCGGTGCCGGACAGATGGCGGTGACGAGTTCCGGAAAGGTCATGGCCTTTTCCCACATGCGCTCAGCCTCCTGAAGAGAGGTCGCCATGCGCGCCTGGGTGAACACATGCTTGCCGCATTGCAGGCCAAAGCACGTCGCATCATGATGCATGTAGGGATGCGCTCCGATCCAGACCACATCCACATCGCGATTGTCCACCACGTCCTCCCAGCGGGCTATCGGTTTCGCCTCGGGGGCGAAGTCACGGCAAAAGGCTTCCGCGCTGGCCAGAGTCGAATTGGCCACGGCGGTGATGCGCACATTCGGCAGCGCGCTCAGTCCCGGCAGATGCCGCTGCTTCACGATGCCGCCAGCGCCGACGATGCCAATGCGGATGATTTGTTCTTCGTTCATGGCCGTATTAGGCACAGAAAGAACCCCGGGTGCAAAGGTTTGATTCGCACTTGGCTTGATCCCGACTTGGTTTGGCCCCTCCCATGCAGATCCTGCACCTCTACATCTCACCCGAGCACAACTACTTCGGCCATCATGGTCAGCCTCCCGGCCAGGCCCCGATGATTGAGGTGGACTCCGTCGAATGCGTTGCCGGCAAAGGGCTGACGGGTGACCGCTTCTTTGATTTCAAAGAGGATTACAAAGGGCAGGTCACGTTCTTTGCCCACGAAGAGTATGAGCGTCTCTGCGCGCAATTTCAGATCGCAAACGTGCCGCCGTCCATCTTCCGGCGGAACATCATCACCCGGGGAGCCGACCTGAACGCGCTGATCGGCCGGGAGTTTGAGGTGCAGGGCGTGCGCTTTTTGGGCACCCAGGAAAGCGCACCCTGCCACTGGATGAATCAGGCCTTTGCTGAAGGCGCGGAAGCTGCCATGAAAGGCCACGGCGGGCTGCGCGCCAGAATCCTCAGCAATGGCGTGCTACGCCGAGCGTAACTGCCGCACGATCAGCATGAGGCGCCGGATGCAGGTGATGATGGCACCAACGAGGATGACGACGAGGGCGCACTTGATGCCAAGGATGTCCGCATCAGCCACCCTGACACTGTGCCAGAACTGCTCGGCACCAGCCACCAGTGTGCCGATGGTCAGCACGGCCATGCGATGCTGTTTCGCCATCGGTCCCATGAAGCTCTGTCTGCCGGTAAGCGTGCCTTGAAGCAATCGCAGGTAGGCAGTGCCCATCGCCAGCACAGCGCAGGCCCAGCCTAAAGGGAGTTCACCGAAAAGTTTGATGACACCCGGTTCGACGTTCGTGCTGTAGCCGGCGCCGACGAGAATAAGAACATCAGCGATACGGTCCGGTGCTTCATTGTAAATGGGCCCGGTGGCACTGGCCTTGCCGCCCTCCACGGCCACCATGCCATCCATCAGATTGCACATCAGTCTGGATTGAATGCATGCGGCAGCCCCGATCCAGAGCAGGATGGCACTGGAAAAGGTCTTCATCTCCGGTGCCAGCAGGAAGCAGGTCATGGCTCCTGCCGCACAAACAATGCTCAACACGGAAATGGCATTGGGTGAGATGCCTGAAGCACAGAGAAATCTGGCAAGCGCTCGCGCCCAGGCCGTGTTGCGTGATTTCAATTCCCGGCGTGGTCCGTGTTCTTTCGGCATGTCCATGAGCCGATGTTAGCGGCCTTACCAGACAAAATGCAAATGAGGAATCCGGAATGGACTCTGTAGAGGCAGCGGAGAAAAGCATTGACGCTCGCAGCGCAATATTGCTAATCGTGCCCCATCCGATTTCAGTCCGTCTATGCCCACCGGCTTTGCCATCACCGCCATCCTGTCTTTTGCACTGAGTATCGCCTGCTTCAGGATGGCACGTGACTCAAAAACGTGCCGCCTGCGCTGGATGGATATTCTTGGGGCCCTCGAGGAAGATCACGACCGTGAAATTCGGAAGGCTCAGGAACGGCAGATCGCCGTCGTGTGCATGATCCTGTTTTGCCTTTTTGCCACTCTATCCCTCAGTTGCACTTATTGGGCCTATGATGAAATCCGCGAAAGCCGGCGGGAAAAAAGCCCCCTTGAACATGAAATGGCGCTCGGGGAAAAAGAGGTTCAAGGAATGCGCCTGCGGTTCGGCAGACGCTAGTCTGTACTCGATCACCGGGCATCCGGGGTGGATAATTCAGCCTCGACGCTTCCAAAGGAGCATGGTAGCGATTTGACAGCCTGCCGGACTCGCAGTCGGGGCACTCTCATCCGACCTCATGGCAGCCACGCCCACCCCCACTCACCCCACCAGTTCTCAGGACGAATTCAAGATGCCCATCAAGCGCATCATTCCGTATCTGGCGCCTCTGAAAGGGCGTTTCATCCTGGGCATTCTTATCGGAGTCGTGGCGGCGGCGTTTTACCCGGTCATCATCCAGTCATTCGAGATTATTTTCTCGCTGGTGCTGAAGGGACAGGCCAACACCCTGGGCAAAAATTACGACTTCTTCGGCCTCGATATCAATCTGGCCGAACAACTCGGTGTGGCCGGCGACACCGCCGTCAGCTTCAAGATTGTACTGATCGCCTGCGCTTTCATCCCAGTGCTCTTCGTGATCCGCGGTGCGCTCGAGTATCTCAATAAGTACTGCCTCGCATGGGTGGGTAACAAGATGCTCTATGCCATCCGCAATGACGCATTTGCCGGCATCCTGCGCCAGTCACCAGCCTTTTTCAGCGGCACCAAGGCGGGAGAATTGATCCAGACCGTCTTCAATCAGACGAGCGTTGCCCAGCGAAATGCCGTGCAGTTTGTCCAGCTCATCACCTCCAGCCCGCTGAAGGTCATCGCCATTCTGGCCATGCTGTTCTGGAAGTATCCGTTCTTCACATTCATGAGCCTCTTTGTCTTCCCGCTGTGCGTCATGCCAGTGATGCGCCTGGGCAGGAGGGTGAAAAAATCAGGCAAGCAGGAGGAGCAGCAGGCCGGTGCCATGCTCACCGCCATGCATGAATCCCTCGGCGGCATCCGGCTTGTCAAAGCCTATGCCCGCGAGTCCTATGAAGTGGCCCGCTTCGAGCGGGCCAATGCCGCCATGAGCCGCAATGCCATCCGCTGGCAGCGCGCTTCGGAAATGGTGGGACCCATGGTGGAATCGGTGGCCTCTCTGGGCATCGCCGCCGGACTGATTTACTGGTGGTGGAAGGACTGGGAGGCGGAGAAGTTTCTCACCGTCATCCTCGCCCTGACTCAGCTCTATCCGCCGGCGAAGGAACTCAGCCGGGTGAATCTCCTGCTCCAAAAAACCGCCTACGCCGTCAACAACGTCGTCAGGCTGCTCGACCGGATTCCGGACATCCTGGATGCTCCCGGCGCCAAAGCACTGCCGGTCATCAAGGGTGCCGTGCACTTTGAAAACATCACGTTCACCTACAGCACACCGGATGGTCAGCCGCTCGAAAAAGCCGCCGTGAGAGGCATCAATCTGGATCTTGCCCCCGGTAAATTTTACGCCCTCGTCGGTCCCAGCGGTGCGGGGAAAAGCACCCTCTTCTCCCTGCTGCTGCGCTTTTATGATCCCGATCAGGGACGCGTGCTCATGGACGGCATCGACATCCGCAGCGTCACTCAGGACAGCGTGCGTGGAAACATCGGCATCGTCAGTCAGGACACCTTTCTCTTTCACGACACAATCCGCGAAAACATCCGCTACGGCCGGCTTGATGCCACCGAGGAGGAAATCATCGCCGCCGCCAAAAAAGCTCACGCCCACGAGTTCATCCTTCAGATCCAGAATGGATACGATGCCATCGTCGGCGATGCCGGCTGCAATCTCTCCGGCGGCCAGAAACAGCGCATCTCCATCGCCCGCGCCGTGCTCAGAAATGCGCCCATCCTGCTGCTTGATGAGGCGACTTCCGCGCTCGACACCGAGACGGAGCGCATCATTCAGAATGCGATCCACGAACTGTCCGAGGGGCGCACCGTCATCGCCATCGCCCACCGGCTCTCCACCATCATGGAGGCGGATCAAATCATCGTCATGCGTGATGGCCAGGTCGATTCGACAGGCACCCACGCCGAACTGCTCGCGAGCAGTGAGCTTTATCAAAAACTCAACGCCCTCCAGTTCAGTGAATGATGGGCGCTAAAGCGAATGACCGCGAACAATTCAGCATTCTGAACACGTAAACTTCTGATCGCCATGCTCACCTTTGACGCCCACCTCGACCTCAGTCTCAACGCCCTCGAATACAATCGCGATCTCCGCCTGCC
>CANJVS010000231.1 GCA_947477755.1 Verrucomicrobiaceae bacterium
CGCCTCATCGCCATAGGTCTTGTAGATGCGCAGCGCGCGGGAGGAGCTGATGCCATGCTGGTGCAGGAAGAGCATGATGTTGTGCACGCTCTTCTGCTTCATCCACGATTCCCGGATCTCCAGGCGCCGTTTGCGGCCGATGCCCTCCACGTCTTCCAGCTTCACTGACTCGTTCTCGATGACATCAAAGATGCGCTTGCCAAACTTTGCCAGCAGGCGCTTCGCATACGCCGGACCGATCCCCTCGATCAAGCCGCTGCCAAGATACCGCTCAATGCCTGCCGCCGAATCCGGACGCGTCAGCTTCAGTGTTTCCGCCTTGAATTGCTGTCCGTAATCACGCGTCGATTCCCACTTTCCCACCGCTTCGAACTGCTCCCCTGCCACCACGCGCGGAGCCTTGCCAATCAGGCTCACCGGCTCGCGCTTCCCTTCCGGCATGACCTTGAGAATGCAATAACCCGTCTCCTCGGTGTGATACACCACCCGCTCCACGAGGCCGCGCAGAGTCTCAAGATTGGGGGTGGAAGGAGGTGCTGGCGGCATGGCGGTTTGTTTTAACCAATAGAGCGAAAAGGCGGATGGCATTGCTACCGCCGCCCTCCGGATCGTCAAACCGGACATGCGTATTTCCTGCACCCCGCCCTTTCACTTCCGCACCTTGTAAGGAGTGAGTCCGCTCCTGGCTGCCGCTTTGAAAACCCAGCCACGGAGCCGAAGACGAAAAAGCATGATTACAAAGGGGCACAAGAGGCAGCCCAGGACGCAGCTGATGAACCCGATGGTGCCTTGAATCCAAAAAAGACTCAGGGCGGTGACGAGCGTGAATGCGCCTAACAAGAAAGCCAGCAATGGCCGCAGCCTCAGCATGCCACGCACGCGAGTCAGGCAGCGCCCCTGGCCATGATACTCGGTCAGGGTGAGGATCGCGCTGGAAAACCAGACATTGGGCGGTGTTTCAAGATCCATCCGGCTCCATCCATCATCTTCCTGAACCTGCATACCGCCCGCCTTGATCACTGCACCGAGGTTTTCTAAAAGACGATCCCTGCCCACGCAATCCTCATTCCAGAAGGCCCATTCCCCCAGGGGTAGACTCCACTTTGCGGGTTTTGCCGGCACTAAGACTTCACTCAGCGTCGGATGCCAGCTTGGCAGCGCGCCGAGCAGGAACATGCCCTTCAGTCGCGACCAATCGCGGAGGATGGGTTGCAGACAGCAGAGTGCCAGAAGCTGCGCTTTACCCGCGATGCCCAGAGCATGGGGCGGCGCGGTGAGATGTCGCATACGACACCAGCCTGCAGCGACCGAAAGCGCCAGAACAGCCAGCGCAAACATGGGCCAGCGGAGAACCAGGGCGGCAATGAACAACGTACCACAAATCACACCGCCAAACCAGTCCAGCGGGCAGCGATGAGAGTGCTGGTAAATGCCCTGGAACAAGCCATTGCCAAAGGGACCGTGAAAAATGGCACCCTCAGCGAGATCTCTGGAGTGCGGCAGATCACCATAGATGACACCACGCCATCTGGCACCGCCGAGCGGACCAAAATGCTGCGGATGCTCTTTCATCAGCAATGCCTCGGCATGACCATACCCGCTCTGCTGGCGCAAATAACCACGCAGGGTGTAGCGGCGATGATGCCAGACCATGGCTCCGGGCACGAAACGCAGATGTCCGCCGGCCTCACGCAGCCTCCAGCAAATGTCCACGTCATCTCCAGCCACACGATAAACCGGACGGAACCCGCCGATGGCCTCCAACGCCGTTTTGCGGATGGCCAGATTGCAGCCCGGGAGATGCTCCGCCTCGATGTCATTGAGAAGGACGTGCGCTGGTGCACCCGGCGCTGCCGCGACCACAGCCTCCGCGGCATTGCGCGGCGGAGGCGGGATATTCGGCCCGCCACAGGCCACCCAGCGTGGATCATCAAAACCGGCCATGAGATAACCCAGCCAATCCTCTTCAACCAGGCAGTCGTCGTCAGTATAGACAAGAATCTCTCCCGCAGCCTGCCCTGCACCTAAATTGCGCGCGACACTCAAACCGGCATGATCCTGCCTGATGTAACGCACACCTGGATAATCTTGCGCGATGCCGGCGATGTCCCGGGTGGAACCATCGTCGACCAGTAGCACTTCATAATTGGGATAACACAGCGTCTGCAGCGAATCCAGACAGGCGCGCAGTGTCGCCGTGCCATTGTAGGTGCAGACGATGACAGAGATCAATGGACAGCATTCAGGAACAGCCGCCACAGGCACCGCCAGCCTAGCACTTAGACGTCCGCGCCTCGCGGCATCAACCATTCCAAACTGCCATCCCGTGACTTCTTCGCCTCCGCGAAACCATTCATCCGTGTAACTAAACCACACCGTGCCCGAGACAGCCGCCCGTCTGCAGGCTTCATCAAACCATTGCCGCGACTCCGCCTGGATCTGCTCGCCATGCGTTGAGGCATCCATGCCAAATTCAGTGATCAGCAGCGGCTTGTTGCCGGCCAGGTTTTGCAGCCGCTGCAAATATGAGGCGAACTCCGCCGGCTTCTCCAAATACACATTAACCGCCAGAAAGTCGGCATTGCGTGGGATGAGATACTCCGTGCTCGGGTAAGTGGCGTAACTAAACAGTTGGTTCGGCGCGCAGAGCTTTCCCCGCGCGATGAGATTCTCCAAAAAACGCTGCACGCGCCGCGGCCCCATCCAGCGCACAAGGTTCTTTTCAATCTCGTTGCCAATCAGAAATGCCGACACGCAGGGATGATCCTTCAAGCGCGTTGCGGTCGCCTCAACCGATTCGATGATCCGGCGGCACTGGCTGCGGTCACGAAGAAAATCCAAATGATCCGTCCAGGCGATGCCGACAATCAGCTTCAACCCCAGCCGCCGGGCGATGCCCAGCAGTTCATCATCAGGCGGGTGATACAGTCGAACCGTGTCAAAGCCCAGCGAAGCGATGTGTTCGAGATCAAGGCGCAGACGCTCGTCCTCAGGCCACGGCTCGCCGCGGGAGTTCGGACGAAACGGACCGTAACTGATACCGCGCAAAAAGACCTTGGAATCGCCCTGGCGCAGGAACTTTCCCGCAACACGCAGCCAGCCGACCTCAAAGAGTGCGGTTTTGGATGTTTCGGGGCAAAAGGTCATGCTTGGCAGGGCTGGCAGAGATGCAGTGTCAGCGCACATGGCGCAAGGAGCAGACACGGGGCTTCCAATTCAGGACTTTTGTGCCCCATGGAAGAGCACAGGTTGATTTATGTGACAGACGCGCCAATCTCCGCGCCTCATGAAAGACACTCTGAAGGTTCTCAGCGGCACGGCTCATCCCGAACTGGCTCATCTTATCTGCAACAATCTCGGCATCAATCTTTGCGCGACCGAGGTGACCACCTTTCCAGACGGAGAGACTTTTGTGCAAATTCACGAGAACATCCGCGGCCGTGACATCTTCATCGTCCAGCCCACCTGCCCGCCCACCAATCAGAACCTGATGGAGATGCTGATCATGGTGGACGCCGTGAAACGCGCCAGCGCCCACCGCATCACTGCCGTGCTGCCATTCTACGGATATGCACGACAGGATCGCAAGGATCGCCCACGCGTACCAATCACCGCGAAATTGGTGGCCAATCTGCTGGTCGCCAGCGGCGTGAACCGGGTGCTCACCATGGATCTCCACGCCGGACAGATTCAGGGCTTTTTCGACATCCCCGTCGATCATCTCTATGCCGGCCCGGTGCTGATGAAAGCCATCAAGGAGCGCAACATCGAAGACCTGGTGGTCGTGTCCCCTGATGTCGGCGGCATCAAAATGACCCATGCCTATGCCAAGGCCCTGAAGGCTCCCATGGCCATAGTCGCCAAGAATCGCGTGAGCGCCGATGAGGTCGAGGCGCTGAACGTCATCGGTGATGTCGACGGCAAGAATGTGTTGCTGGTCGATGATTTAACGGAAACCGCAGGCACCCTCACGGCTGCCGCTGAACTGCTTTTAAAGCATGGTGCCAAAAACATTTACGCAGGTGTTTCCCACGGCGTACTCGGTGACAAGGGGCGCAGTCGTATCGCCAAATCTCCGATCATCGAGCTCTTTGCCACGAATTCCGTGCCGCAGGCGCACGGCGAAAAGGTCACCACGCTGGACATCTCACCATTGCTGGCTCAGGCCATCCGGCGGATTCACGACAACGAGTCTGTGACATCTCTCTTTGACATCTAAAACCGAGCGTGTATTCTCGCGGCCCTTTTCCTCCAATTTAACTGTTCAGGAGAACTCACGGACCATGGCTAAAATTCTCGATCTCACCGCTCAATCTCGCTCCAGCGAAGGCACCTCATCTGTTAAACGTCTGCGCAAAGCAGGCAGCATCCCCGCCGTGGTTTATGGCCGCAAAACGGCCACAACGAACGTTCAGGTGGACAGCAAAACGTTCACCAAAATTCTTCAGAACAGCGCCTCGGACAACATCCTTGTCAGCCTGAAGCTGGACAACGGTGAACAGCTCGCGCTCGTCCAGGAAGTTCAGCACGACCATCTCAAAGGAGGCATCCTCCACGTCGACTTCCACGCCATCGCCATGGATGAAGAAATTCACGCCAAAGTGCCTGTGGACATGGTTGGCGAAGCAGCCGGCCTGAAGCAAGGCGGCCTTGTTGAAGCCATCCATCATGAATTGGAAGTGCGCTGCCTGCCGAAAGATTTGCCTGAGCGCATCAGTGTCGATGTGTCCGCCCTCAATGTCGGTGATGCCATCCACGTGGGTGAAGTCAAACTGCCTGAAGGTGTGCGTGCCAAGCTGGCCGCTGATGTGGTCCTGCTGATGTGCGTCGAGCCCAAGGTCGAAGCTGAGCCAGAGCCAGCCGCCGGTGGTAAAGCCGGTGCAGATGCCAAAGCCGCCGCCCCTGCCGCAGGTGCCAAGGCCGCTGCTCCTGCCGCCGCCAAGCCTGCTGCCAAGAAATAAACCTTCTTCGGAGACTGCTTCCCGCCGCCTGAGGTGCCCGCTGATGATCCATCCACGCGTGTTGCCCCTGGCGGCTTAGCCCCAAGGCTGATTATCGGGCTCGGCAATCCAGGAATCGAATACCACGACACCCGTCATAATATTGGATTCATGGTTTTAGACGAGCTGGCGCGCAGATTGAAAGTCTCCTTCACCGA
>CANJVS010000232.1 GCA_947477755.1 Verrucomicrobiaceae bacterium
GCTCTTCTCCCGCGCCTACTCCGACCTGAAACTCAAGCTCGTGGCACTGCGTGAAAAGGCCGGCAAGGTTCATCTGGACCGCATTCGCAAGGCTTTGACCGAGCTGCTGCCGGAGTGTGAAAAGCATGGTGTGCGTCTCGGCATCGAAACCCGCAGCCACTATGAGCAACTGCCCAATCAGCGGGAAATGCTTATCCTCATGGACGAGTACCGCGACTGCCCATGGATTGGTGCCTGGCATGATTTTGGTCATGTGCAGCGGCAGGCCAATCTGGCGCTGCTGGATCACGAAATTTATCTGCGGCAGATCGCCCCGCATCTCATCGGCTGCCATGTTCACGATGTGCAGTGGCCCGCGCGTGATCACCGCGCCCCGCTGAGCACCGGTGGTGTCGCTTTGAAGCACTTGATGACACTTGTGCCGGCCGGTGTGCCTCAAATCTGGGAGGTCAGCCCAAGTCAGAGCCGCGAGCAAATCGTGACCGCGCTGGAAGCCTGGAAAAACCAGTTCCCCGCAGCCACCAGCGCCGAATGAATGCGCCGCGTGCGGCCTCCGGCCAACCGGTCATTTCAACTCGCTCAACAGGATGCTCTTCTCAATCCTCGGCCGTCCTTCGACATCGATAATACGAAGCGTGAGCGGCGTGTCGGGCCGGGACCAGTCGATATCAAGGGTGCCGACGCTGGGCTGGTGCCAGGTTTGAGGGATGACTCTGTTTTTGTTAGGCGTGGGTTTTCCGCGCGGATGCACCTGGGTCATGGAACTGGCGGTCAGGTCGTAAAGCGGATAAGGGGCACCTTCGGTGAGGCATGACATCTCGCACCAGTGACGGTCGCCACTGAGAAAGAGGGCGCCTTTGGCTTCGGAACTGCGGATGAGATCGACGAGGCGCTTTTGCTCATGCGGAAAATTGGCCCAACTTTCACTGCCGCAGGCTTCGGCGGCAAACTGGATGCTGCTGACAATCAACCGCAGTTCCGCAGGCTTCCTGAGTTCAACTTCCAGCCAACTCCATTGTGCGGCTCCGAGCATGGTGGTGGAGGTGTCTTCCGTGGGCACCGCAGTGCCGCCATCTTTGCCATTCTCTTTCGACACGCGCTTCAGCGGGCTGCGGAAATAGCGGGTGTCGAGCATGATGACCTGAATGCGTTTCCCGGCCGGCCCGAAGATGCGCGACTGGTACACGCCCTCCTGCAAACGAAGCCTGGAGCCCGCGGGCTCATTGAGCCAGTCGCAGAACTCCTTCTGGGCCTGGGGGCGCATGCTGTAGTCACTGCCGCCATCATTGAGACCCATGTCATGATCGTCCCAGGTGGCCAGGATGGGCACCCTGGAACGCAGGCCCTGAACAAAGGTGCTCTGCCCGAGCGCCTGATATTTGGCCTTCATGACCGCCATGTCCGTGGTGTCGGCATAGATGTTGTCACCCATGAAAAGAAACAGATCCATCGGCAGCGTGAGAGTGCGATTGAGCATGGGATGATCGGTGACATCCAGGCAGGAACCGAAAACGATGTGTTGAAGCGGCTCGGCGGGCTTGTTCAGTTCGAACGGGAAGCTGGTCTCGCCGGGAAAGAGCACGGAGAATTTAGGATTCTCGAGCCCTTCGAGGTAATTGCGAAAAACAACGGCCAGCGGCGTGTTTTTCGTGGCTTTGACGCGCCAGGACAAAGCTCCGGCAGGCACCCGGGTCTCCCAGGAACCGTTGAGCACGACGACGTCTTCATCCGTGGTTAGCGGAGCGCGGTCATGGCCAGTGAACTCGAAACTGAAATCCGGCGAGACTGCCCCGGTGGGCTCAAAAAAGAACTCCACATACTGCTTCACCAGTTCAGCCGCTTTCTGGCGCAACTGGGTCTTCCGCTCGTTGCTGAGGGATGGGAGGATGGAATTCAGCAGCGAAGGCGCCGTGTTCGGGTCAGCCTCAAAACAGCGCGGATCCACCTCCACCATCACCGTGCATTTGCCATCCTGAGTGAAGTAGGTCCGGACCGGGATATCCGGCACAGCATGGGCCTGAATGATCTGAGGAAGCGCCAGAAAGGCGAGAGTGAGGAAAATTCGCATGTGAAAAATAAGTCTTGTTTGCAACGGAGCTTTATGAACAATCGTTTAATGAACAGCAACGGCATTCGTTGCCCAAGTCGATCAAACACTAATAAACATGAAAAAAGCACTCACCATCCTCGCTATCACCACCATCGCCCTCGGTTCCGCTTACGCTGGCTGCGGTAAAGTCGTCACCAACGAAGGCAAGTTGAAGGAATTCGACGCCGCGACCAAAAAAGTCGTCGTTGAAGGCAAGGACGGCAAATCAGCCACCCTGACACTGACCCCTTCCTCCAAAGGTGCTGAAGGCGCTGACAAGCTCGTTGGCAAGTCGGTTAAAGTGAACAGCGAGCACGGCAAGATCACCAGCATCGCCAAAGCCTAATTCCCCCGACAAACAAATCATTTGGAAAGCCCGGCAATTTTGCCGGGTTTTCTTTTTTGCATCTTTGGCGACGTTGACCTGTCATACTCCCGCATCGACCATCCAAGTCCTGCCACCAGCCCACGATATGCGTTTCCAAAGTTTCCTGTTCCTCGCCTTGATCCTGCCCATTTGCAGTGTCGCCCAAAAGCCGGTGGAACTCACCGAACACACCAGCGTTCTTGGCACCAATTTTTTAGCCATTCCAGGCACCAGTGTTCTCTTCGCCACGCATGAAACGACCCTGGCGGAATGGCAGACCTATCTGGATGAAAGCAAGAGTGCCTGGGCCTACAAACCTCACTTCAAACAGGGGCCGGATCATCCCGTGGTAGGCATCACTCTTCAGGATGCCAATCTCTATTGCGCCTGGCTGACGAAGAAGGAGCGCACCGCCCAGAAGATGAACGTCGCCCAATCCTACCGCCTGCCAACTATGGCAGATTGGGATGCCGCCGCGGCACTGCTGCGGACACGCAAACCGGACCTCACCGTGGACGAGCAGGTTCAGGATGAGCGAACCTACCCATGGGGCATGCGCTGGCCACCGCCACCGAAGGCCGGCAATTTCGCTGAAGGTGAGATCCCAGGCTACGAGGATGGCTTTCCCTTCACCTCGCCCGTGGGTCAATTCACACCGAGTGGCGAAGGTCTCCACGATCTTGCGGGCAACGTCTGGGAATGGTGCTGGGATCCTGAGATCCGCGCGGAGCAGGAAGGCGTTCTACGCGGCGGTTCATGGGCTTACTTCCGTTCGGAATGCCTAACCTCCTCTTACAAATACAAGGTGCCCGCCGAACTGCGCATGCCCACCATTGGGTTCCGCTGTGTGTTTGAGGACAAGCAACGCAGCGCGGCGATGCTCGCGGCGGCAGGCAGCATCAAGGAAAAAATCCGCGCCGAGCGCAGGCAGCAAATCAGGGGTGGTGCCGTCGATCAGGCCGACATGGATGCGATGAAAAAGAAGCTCCTCGGGGGCGACAGTTCCTCCACTCTGCCGGAGCTTTCCAAACTCAAACAGGCAACCGCTGGCGCGGCATTTCAAAATTCTCTAGGCATGGAATTTGTGCCCTTCGAGGGCAATCTCCTCATTGGGAAAACCGAGGTCCGCGTGCAGGATTTTGAAATCTGGCTGAAAAGTGCTGACCGCACCTGGGACAAAAAACCACCGTTTCTTCTTGGCGGCACCCATCCTGCCGCAGGCCTTACCTGGACTGATGCCCATGATTTCTGTGAATGGCTCACCAAGCGCGACCGGACTAACAAACTTATCGCCGCCAACGCCACCTACCGCCTGCCCAGCGATGTCGAGTGGAGCCTCTTCGCAGGGTTGAAGACTGAAACCGGAGCTGATCCTGCGGCACGTCACGGCGTCAACACCACCCACTTCCCCTGGTCGGACAAGGGTGATTTTCCACCGCCAACGATGAGCACCAACCTTGATGCCACCCACCTCACGAATTTCTCGGACAACTACTCCTACACGGCACCGGTAAACTCGGAGGCGGAAAACAAGATCGGCATTATGGGCCTTGGCGGCAATGTCGCCGAATGGTGCTCTGACCTCTGGCCTGGCTCGGCCGCCGAACACGTCATCCGCGGCGGCTCATGGCTCAAGTTTGAAAAGGAGCAGCTTCTCACATCTACCCGGCGCCATGCTGCCGTTGACAGCACCGGCGCTGACATCGGCTTCCGCGTCGTACTGGAACTCGCCAAACCCTGACTCATCCAACCTGAATGAGCGATAACTATCAAGAGGAGGGGATGCCACGTGAACCACTCAAGCTGTGGGTTCCCTGGTCGCTTGCCATACTTTTGGTTATCGGGATTGGTGCCTGGTTTGCAGGACCGGTCTTGGAAATGAAAACGCGTTCGGTGATCGCCCTCTATTTCGCTGAAAAGGCCGATAAACTCATCCAGCAGAGTGACTGGGCGAACGCCAACGAAGCGCTCATCCTCGCCAGCCAATGGCAAAGCGAACACCCCAAGGTCCTGCGCGTGCTCGCGGATTTTTTAATTGGCATCAAAGCCGAACCAGCCTCGACCCTGCATGCCTTGCGGCGCCTTGAACTTATCGGGCAGGCAAAGGAGGCTGATTTTATTCAGATGGGCAAAATCTACGCCCAGCAGGAAAACATCCCGAAAGCGGAAGAAACTCTTTCCAAGCTTTCACCGGAAGCCCGTAAAAAGCGCCCCGCCTTGGAGTTGCTGGCGAACATTCAACGGCTTCAGGGATTCAGCGCCAAAGCAGAACAGACGCTGCGTCATGCCCTGAATCTTGATCAGAATGACAGCATGTGCCGCTACCGGTTGGCCATGCTGGACCAGCAGGCAAGCTTCAGCGAAATGCGCCAGAAATCGCGGGAAACCCTTTGGAATCTGACTGAAGGCAAAGACCGTGCCGCCCTGATGGCCATCGAATTCATGGTCAAAGACCCGAACCTCACCACCCCCGAGGCGGACAAGCTGCTTGAGCGCATCAAGGTTCATCCCGAGAAGACCGATGAGATCAGACTCAGTGTCCTGTCAGCACTCATGCGGGTGCGCCCACAAAACCGTGAGCAAATCCTCAATGACGAACTGGCCCGCTATCAGAAAAAGGGAGCCGAACAATTGTTGCCGGTGATGAACTGGCTGCTGATCGAGCATGAACCGGCGCGTGTGCTCGCCATGCTGACC
>CANJVS010000233.1 GCA_947477755.1 Verrucomicrobiaceae bacterium
GCTCCAGGCCTGGAAGCCCGGCGCGAATGAAATCACCATCCGCGTTTCATCGCGCGCGCCCTCGGTCAAATCCGCCGTGCAAATCGAGAAGGTGGAGGCGCATCTCCGTTATCAGTGAAACTCAAAACACCCATGGAAGAAATGCCCATGAAATCGAACACTCCAAAGTCATCCCGGATGAACCGGCGGCAGTTCATCTCCAGGACCGGATCTCTCGTCGCGTCGGCACAGATCGGTGTTTCCTCCCTCTCCGCAGCTCCTGCGCCATCGGAGGTGATCCATCGTGAGAACGCAAAGCCGGGCACGCGCGAGTGGATGCTGACCAAGACGGCGATTGATCCGAAGACGAAGTATCGCTGCCCGTGGATCGAGGGCTACTGCTCGCGGACGAGTGTGCGGGCAGGCGAGAAGATCAGCTTTCACGTCAGCACGAATCCGCCTTCGCCCTTCACGATCGACATCTATCGCACCGGCTACTACGGCGGAGATGGTGGCAGGCATGTGTTGAGTCTCGGTTCATTCAAAGGCGTGACGCAGCCTGATCCGCCCGTCGGACCGAATCGTGTGCGCGAATGCCAGTGGGATCCGTGCACCGAGATCACGATTCCCGATGATTGGGTGAGCGGAGTGTATGTCGGCAAGCTCACCGCCGAGCGGGATGGCTGGCAGAGTTACGTCATCTTCATCGTGCGCGATGACCGGCAGGCCGATTTTCTTTTCCAATGCTCCGACACCACCTGGCAGGCTTACAATCGCTGGCCGGACCAGTTCGCGCTCTACGATGACGGCAAGGACAAGTGGTATTGCGGGCCCGGCGTGGATGTGAGCTTTGACCGGCCTTACGGCAAGTATTGCCAGATCCTCGATGCCCCCTTGTCCACCGGCTCAGGCTCATGGTTCCTCTGGGAGTTCCCCTTCGCTTACTGGCTGGAGCAGCATGGTTATGATGTCAGTTACATCTCCAATCTCGACACGCACGCCGATGCGAAAGGCTTGCTGCGCGCGAAGGGATTTCTCAGCATCGGCCATGATGAGTACTACTCGATTGAAATGTATGACCACCTCAAGGCCGCTGTCGCCTCGGGTGTGAACGCCTGCTTCTTCTCCGGTGACACCTGCTGGGGCCGCATTGATCCGCGGCCATCCTCACGCGGCGCGCCTAACCGAATCTTTAGCCGGATCGATGCTTTCGGGCCCTGCCTGCCTGGTGCGGACGCGTGGGCGGGAGCAAAAAAGTTTCCTTATCAAACTCCCAGCGAAGCGGACCTCATCGGCGCCCGTAACGCGCCGCCCGTCACCGGCGGTGGCCCATGGATTTGCTCGATGCCTGACCATTGGATATTTGAAGGCACGGGCATGAAACTCGACGACGGCATTCCCGGTCTCGTCGGCTGGGAATGGATGGGAATGCCCGCTGACATTCCCGGACTCGAAGTTGTCTCCACCGGCAAGACCCAGAACGGCGCCAAAGGCCCGAAGGGCGCGGGAGTTTACGCTGCGACGATCTACCCCGGCCCAAAGAAGAACATCGTCTTCAATGCAGCGACATGCTGGTGGGCCGATGGATTGTCCGAGCCGCCGGGTTATGTGCGGCCCAAGGTTTACACCGAACCCAAGGGTGTGGATCCGCGTGCCCGGCGCATCACGGCCAACATTTTGAACCGCATCAAACAAAGCCCTCACACCTCATGACCGAACCCGTCGTCTATTTAACCAATGGCTTCCTGCCAGCCTCGCAGGCGAAACTGAACATCTACGATCTCGGCATCGTGCTCGGCGCGACACTCACCGAGATGACACGCACTTTCAGGCATCAGCCGTATCGCGCCGAGGACCATGTGGCGCGGCTGTATCGCTCGCTGAAGTATTCCGGCATCGCGGTTCCATTGTCGCAGGAGGAGATGCTGGCGCGAACCAACGAACTGGCCGCAGCCAACTGCAAACTGCTGCGCCCCGACGAGGACATCGGCATCGTGCATTTCGTCACACCCGGCGAGAACGCACTCTATGCTGGCAGCGCGGGAGCTTCGGGTCCGATGACCCCGACGATCTGCATCCATTCATTCCCCCTGCGCTTCAGCATGTGGCGGCACTTGTTCACCGATGGCGCGCATGTGGTCACGCCTTCCATCCGGCACATTCCGCCGCAATGCATCGAGCCGAAGATGAAGAACCGCAGCCGCCTGCACTGGTTCCTTGCCGACAAACAATCCCAGGCGGTGGACCCGCGCGCCATCACCCTGCTGCTCGATCTCGACGGCAATGTCACCGAGTGCGCTGGATCGAATTTCGTCATCGTCAAAGGCAACACGATTATCTCTCCAACGACACGCAACATTCTCTGGGGCATCAGCCTGCAAACGGTGAAGGAACTCGCGCCTGGGCTTGGCATGGAGTTCATCGAAAAAGACTTCCAGCCCTACGACGTCATCAACGCCGACGAAGCCTGGCTCACCACCACGCCCTATTGCATGGCCCCGTGCACGAAGATCAACAACATCCCCATCGGCGATGGCAAACCTGGACCATGGTTCAAGAAGATGCTCGCTGCATGGAGTGAGCGGGTCGGCATGAATATTGAAGCCCAGGTGATGAAGTCGGAGAATTAAACCTTATGAAATCGATCCTCGTCATCTTCACCCTGGTTCTAGCTCCGCTGTCAGCCCTTAAAGCCGAAGCACCCATGCCCGGCAACTACTCAACCGAGAAGTTTGAAGTCAAGGCCACTCGCGGCCACAAGGCCGCGATGCGTGACGGAGTGCGCCTTTCGGTGGATGTGGCACAGCCGCAGGCGGAGGGACGTTTCCCGGCGATTTTGATCATCACGCCTTACAGCAACAATCCAGGTTTTCAGAAACGGGCGGCTTGGTTTGCCAGGCGCGGATACATCGTGGCCGTGGCAGACTCGCGCGGACGATTTGATTCGGAAGGCACTTGGGATCCGTTTGATCCGAAGCACAAGACGGATGGTTATGATCTCGTCGAATGGCTGGCGAAACAGCCGTGGTGCGATGGCAAGGTGGGCATGATGGGCCTGTCCTACATGGGTTGGGCACAGTGGTGGACAGCCACGCAGGCACCACCGTCGTTGAAAGCAATTGTGCCCGAGGTTGCACCGCCTGATGCGATGTTCAATGCGCCTTATCAAAATGGTGTGCTGGTTTCCTGGATGTTGGACTGGGGTGGGGCCAATGCCGGCAGGGTCGGTCAGACGATGGGTCCGGGACCCTACGGCGGCTTTGCTTCAGAAGAGCGCAGGCACGCCGACTATATGCACCTGCCTTACCTGAAGCTGAATGAACTGCGCGGAGCGCTCGATGCGCCGTGGTTTGAAAAATGGATCCGTGGCAACACCTCCGCCGATCCTTACTGGCAGGGCATCGCTTACCAGAAGCCCGAAGAGTATGCGAAGGTCGCGGTGCCATCACTGGCTGCGACAGGCTGGTTTGATGCCGACTTCCCCGGCGCGCCAATGAACTACCTCGCGATGAAACGGCATGGAGCAAACGCTGATGCGCGCCGACCGCGCCTAGTGATCGGTCCGTGGCAGCACATCATCAACACCAGCCGCAAGCTTGGTGCCTTTGACTATGGCGAGCAGGCGATCATCGACTGGGACGGCTACGTGTGCCGCTGGTTCGACCATTGGCTTAAGGGCATCGATAACGCCGTGATGAGCGACGCGCCGGTGCATGTCTTTGTCATGGGCCGCAACCAATGGCGCGCCGAGCAGGACTGGCCGCTGCCGCAGACGCGCTGGACGAAGTATTATCTGAACAGTGGCGGTCACGCGAACTCGATCAGTGGTGACGGCGTGTTGAGCACCTTGCCTCCGGCCATGGATGCCGCCGGGTCCGACACGTATGTTTATGATCCAGCCAAGCCGACGCGCTCGCCCTTCACCGGCGGCCACCTGGAGGACGGTGCCGCAGATACGCGCAAGTCATCCGGCGGTCCTGACGTGCTCGTTTACACGACCCCGCCGCTCGAAGAGGAACTCGAAGTCACCGGTCCAATCACCGCGAAACTCTACGCCGCCACCTCCGCGCGCGATACGGACTGGATGGTCCGCCTCATCGACGTGCAGCCTGATGGCTTTTCCGCCATGCTTTGTGAAGGTGTCATGCGTGCCCGTCACCGGGATCCGGAGCATACAGGCGCCTTTAATCCAGCCATGCTCAGCCTCATCGAGCCTAACCAGGTGTATGAATACACCATCGAGTTCTGGCGGGCCACGGCCAACGCCTTTGCCAGGGGACACCGCATTCGCGTTGAAATCTCCAGCAGTTACTTCCCCTACTACCTGCGTAATCTCAACACCGGCGCGGACAATATTGGTCTCGAAACCACCGCCGTCGTGGCTGAGCAAAAGCTGATGCACCGCAGCGGGCAGGCATCGCACATCGTGCTGCCTGTGATCCCGTCGCGTTGAAGCCTATGGGGGCATCAATCTAAAGAACAGTAGATGCGTTGGTCTGGGGTGCGTCGGCACCCTGAGCAGCCTTGATCGATCAAATGGCTTTGGTATCCGCCTGAAAAGTTGAAAGAGAAGAGATCAGGGGAACTTACTTTGGGCACTGTATACAATCTACCAAGGCATCATGGTTATCTCTCCAGCGCTCCCAACCTCCCGGCCCCATCTTTCTCCACTCTCTCGCCGCAGCCTTGCCGAGGATGCCACGGCGAGACTCAGACGTGCCGTGGTTTCCGGCGAGCTCGCGGCCGGGGCTCCGCTGCCTGAGGATGGATTGGCGACGCTGCTTGGCGTGAGCCGTGTGCCGGTTCGTGAGGCGCTCATCGAGCTTGAACAGGAAGGTTTAGTGGAGTTTGACCAGCGTGGCAGGAGTCGGGTGCGGGCGTTTACCGAGGCTGATTTTGAAGCGGTCTTTTCCATGCGCTGCGCGTTGGAGATGATGGCTGCGCGACTCGTGGTGCAGCGGATGACAGATGCCGATGTGAAGGATCTTGAGGCGATGATACGCGACCAGGAGGCGGCAAAGGATCTCACGGAATTGAGTCTGCTCGACGTGGCTTTTCATGACCGGATCATTCAGGCCGCGCGGCATCGTCCGCTGGCGGCATGTTGGAAGACCATCCGTTCACAGATCGAGGTGTGGCTGGCGCGGGCGCACCGCGCGCAGGCGAA
>CANJVS010000234.1 GCA_947477755.1 Verrucomicrobiaceae bacterium
CGACTGGGACAAGATCGGAGAAGTGGCGAACAAAAGCGGAAGTAAAACTGCGCGAATCATGCCTGAAGAGCGCTCAAACATGATCGTTTGGCAATGATTGAGTTCTATCGTTGTGAAGCGATTCTAATGATGGACAATATAACTATTGGTTCATCTTCATGAAACTTTACCACCGCATCATCGCAGCCCTTGTCCTGATGGCTTATGCCGTCACCGGGACCTCGCTGGTGCCGGCCGTGGCGGCGGCGCTGGCCGCGCTGGATGGCAGTCATGATGTGCTGGTGCGCGAATCTGAGCAGGGGATCCAGCTGGTCCTGCATCATCGTCAGGGCGACTACACCCCTGAGAAGGCGGATCACCGCAAATGCATGGCCCGGGTGCTGGTGAGTTTCTGCCGTCAGAACCAGGAAGGTGACCACAGTCTATCTTCCGTCCATGTCACCAGCATGGCACTCACCGAGCGCGTCAACGCCACTCAAAGCGTCAAGCAGCCGGTGACGTTCAATGCCGGGGCCACCATTGCCCTGCTTCTTTCTCTGGAACGGTCTGCCCGCGAAGTGATTTGCGTGCCCGTGATCACCAAGGAGTTTCGGATTCCCCGCCAGCCCCCCCCGCTGTCCACGACACAGCTTTTGATTTGAACCGGGACTGATGCCTGCGCGGATCTGAAGATTCCGCAAGCAGGCGTGCCCTCCGCTGCATAAGGCCGGCAACACCGTGCCTTGATCTGGAGAAGCAGCGCATCTCCGCCTGACTACAGGCGGATACAACGACCACTCCGGCACGTCCCGGACCATGCCTCAGGCTGAGGCGCGACAATTCCAACCAAACAGTTACGGCGCCCGACTTTCGCCCTGAAATTTTTTGAGAGACACTGTCCACATCATGCAACGCAGCGCTCCCGGCCACCCCTTTCATTCAACGACATCCCCCATGAAAACGACACCTCCAAATCTCACACCAAGAAAAACCGCCTGCGGTTTTACGACTTGGCTGGCCTTCCTGGCCTCACTGCTTCTGATGCTCAGTCAGGGTTCGCTTCAAGCCAGCATCGCTTATGGCAGCATCAACAATTTCGACACCGTCAATGACACCACGCATGAGTGTCACGGCTTCGAAATCGAGATCGAAGACTGCCTCAGCACGGACATCAGCTACACCTACAATTACAATCACTACGGCGTGCCGAAGATCACGCAGGACGACAGCATCGTGGGTCATCCGAAGTGCATCATCCGCTGGGAGAGCAAAAAGAATGCGGATGGCACCTGGGCCGCTTACACCGCGATTCCTGCGGGACCCATCGCTCCGACCAATGGTCACATGTTCACCAACCCAAGCGTGAACTTTGGCGGTGAGCATTTCGGTGTGGGATACAACAAGGCGGTCGGGGCGGTGCGTTACAACTGGCTGATCGACAATGGCATGGGCGCTCTGACCCATGGTGGTGCCGTGCAAGTGGCGACACCCACCTTCACCTACTATCCGCCCGCCGTTGCCAATCCTGTGCCGCAGGTGCAGGCCGTGATCGTTCCGCCACCACCGCCAGCACCACCGCAGCTTCAGTTTGGCAAAGCCGTCTGGGTCAAAGAAATCCGCACCAAAACGCATAACAATAAGGAAGTGAAACTGCGCGAGCTCGTCACCGACGATCCTGTCAATCCCAACGACAAAAACTGGGCCAATGGTGAGCCAGACGAGGTCGAGACGGAATGGCAGGTCTTGCAAACGCACTTCAATGCGCCGGATGGCGGCGTGAATGGCAAAAAACCCGCAGCGGCGGAAGACCTCCCCGGCGGTGACGAAGTGGTGACGCGCCGTTATGAGTTCTTCAAATACACCGGTCCCGTGGATGCCGAAACGGGCGAGGCCATGGCCACGGCGGTAGGTCCTGACGGGATCCACGGCACGGGAAGCGCGACCTATGCGGATCACTTCAGCCTGTTGACCTACGAATGGGTCACGATCACCACCGACATGTCCACCCTGGCCGTCGTGGGTGAGTTCACCGGCTCGCAAATGGCTGCCGTCGATGTCGATGCGCCAGTGGGACTCATCGACCACGTGGGCGAAGGCAAGATCAACACACCCTTTGTCGCACGCACCGTGGTCGTGGAGGGTTCACTGCCATTCACCAGTGTGCAAACCGGCAACCTACCACCCGGCATGGCCTTTGATGAAGTCACCGGCATCCTGTCCGGCACACCGACAGCGAGTGGCGAGTTCCAATTCAAAGTGACCGCCAGTGATGGTTTGAATCCCGATGTATCGAAGAGTTACACGCTCGCGATTGCTTCAGCCAATGCACCACTGCCACCGTCAAGCCTTCTGGACACCACCGCCTCCCCCGTCGGCAGCGGCACGACCACGGGTGACGGTTCGTATGCCGTCGGTGCCAATGCCAGCGTCACCGCGACTGCGGTGGCAGGCTTTGCCTTCCTGAACTGGACCGACAACGGACAGATCGTCAGCACCAGCAGCAGCTACACGCTCGCGATGAATGTGAACCATTCCCTCGTCGCGAACTTTGTGCCGACATACGCGGTGAGCACCAGCGCCCTGCCGGCCGCAGGCGGCACCACGACCGGTGACGGCACCTTCAATGAAGGCGCAAGTGTGACCGTGACCGCCACACCCAATGCAGGCTACGCATTCATCAACTGGACCGAGGGCGGACTCATCGTCGCCAACACACCCAGCCTAACTTTCAATGTGTCATCGGATCGCGTTCTGGAGGCAAACTTCGCCCTCGGCACGAGCTATACCGTGAGCACAAGCGCCACCCCTGCGGCAGGCGGCAGCACGAGCGGCGGCGGCACTTTTGCCAGCGGTGCCAGCGCCACCGTGGTTGCGACGGCGAATGCAGGTTATGCCTTTGCCAACTGGACGCTGGGCGGCGCAGTCGTCAGCAGCAGCTTGAGTTACAGTTTCACCGTCACGGCGAACCGCATTCTGGTGGCCAACTTCACGATCCTTGGCGGCGCGCAGCGCGTCATCGCCACCAGCGCAAGCCCTGTGGACGGCGGCTCCCTCACCGGCGCGGGCACCTATGCCGACGGTGCCAGTGTCACTGTCACGGCGACGGCAAACCCGGGCTTCAAATTCTCCAAATGGAAGGAAAGCGGCTCGAACGTCAGTTCCTCTTCAAGCTACACCTTCACAGCGACAGCAGACCGCAGCCTCGTCGCCACCTTCACGGCCGGCTGGGCAATCACAGCCAGCGCCCTGCCAGCAAACGGCGGCACCACCGAGATGGACAGCACGTCCTACAAAGTCGGCGATACCGCCCAAGCGCGCGCCTTCCCGAATGCCGGCTTCCAGTTCGTCAACTGGACTGACAATGGAACGATTGTCAGCACCGCGAATCCCTACTCCTTCCCGGCCACCGGCAACCGCACGCTTGTCGCGAATTTACAACCCATCGGCGGAGTGACTGTCACCACGAGTTCTGCGCCCGTCGCAGGCGGATCCACGACAGGCGGTGGTGGTTATGCCAATGGTGCCGCAGTGACCGTGACGGCCACGCCGAATGCCAACTACAGTTTTGTAAACTGGACCGAAGCCGGTACGCCGGTGAGCGCCTTGGCGAGCTACAGTTTCAGTGCAACTGCGAACCGCACCCTGGTGGCCAACTTCATCCTTGGCTACACCATCACCACATCGGCCTTCCCTTCTCTGGGCGGCACGACGAGCGGTGGTGGCACCATCAATGCAGGTGGCAGCGTCACGCTCGTGGCCACCGCGAATGCAGGCTACAATTTCATCAACTGGACGGACGCCGTTGGCACGGAAGTCAGCACCCTTCCGAGCTACACCTTCATCCCCGCGGCCAGTGGCAGCTATGTGGCAAACTTCTCGGCACCGGCCCTCGGCATTCATATTGATTTTGATACTGCGGCACCTGTGCCGGCTGTGAATCAGGCGCTGCCCTTCAATCAAACGGCCGTGGGCTACACCGCGACGTTTAGTTCACCGGTTGCAAACGCGTTCACCGTGCAGACTGAGGCCAGCAGTGGCCGCACGCTGTCGAAATTCTCCGGCAACTACATCGAGCCTGCGGCCGATGGCGTGCAGCTGGAGATCCAGTTTGATCAGCCGGTGACCGGCATCAGTTTTGATTTTGCCACGGTCGAAGCGCTGAACGTGCTGGTGGCTTCCACCCTGCAAATTTCCGCCATCGACAACTCCACCGGCGTGCCTGTCGTGGTCGGCACGGGGATCGCTCACGGCACCGTGACTGCGGGTGATTCGCTGCCTGTTGGCACCATTGAGTTCAACTCGGGCGCCGGCAGCTTTGACCAGGTCATCGTGCAATTGCCGGATCTGCCCACAGGTGCGCAGCGCTTCCTGGTGGACAACATCACCGTGAGCCCGACAGCCAGCACAGGAGGCTCCATGCAGCTCGCCAATCCGAACTGGAACATCACGCTGACCGACTTTGGCTACTCGGACTTCCTGCTTGATAACACGCCCGGATTTGAAGGCCGCGAGTATCTCTCCGGCGAATGGGGCAGTGCCGTGGCCTACCAGCGCACCGGCCACACGCAGCGCCCAACCTGGCTGGAGCCTAACTTCATGTTCCCGGACTGGAACACGAACTCCGATTTCCATGTCGTGACCGGCATTCATCTCGTGGGCAGCAATCTCGACGGCCTGCCGATCGCCGAGTCGGTGATCTCCAATGGTGATCTGGAAATCACTCTGCGCTTTGAAATGGTCGATACCGTGACCGGCACACCGATGGGCGTCAAAGCCGCCTCGGCCGCCGGAACACCCATCTCGGTCAACAGCAACCGCTATGTGATGAACCAGACCTTCACCGTGAAGAACGTCAACAGCAGCAATCTCACCCTGACCAACCTGCAGCTCTTCCACCTGCTGCACGGCTTCATCTCCCAGCGCGGCCAGTATGATAACCGGAGCTACACGGGCAAGCTGAGCGAGTACCGTTACGACATGACCATGTCCGGCGTGGATGCCAATGCTGCGGGTGGTCAAAGCTCATCACTCGGGTTGGAAGACTTGATCGGCTTTCATTCCAAGGTGGCGCCTTCCGCTTTTGAAATCGGTCACTACGGCATC
>CANJVS010000235.1 GCA_947477755.1 Verrucomicrobiaceae bacterium
ACCCTGAGGAGGTGATCGCGCAATTTCCCGGGTTCATCCATCAGCAGCGAGGCATAAGGCTGCACACGCTCGCGATACCGCCCGCCCAGCAAACGGCCAACCGGCTGCCCCGTGGCCTTTCCCAGCAGATCCCACAGCGCGATGTCGATGCCGCTGATCGCATGAGTCATCGCTCCACCACGTCCGAGCCAGAACATGTTCTGATGCAGCTTCTCGCTCACGCGCTCGGGTTCGAGAGCGTTCTCGCCGCGATAGAGCGGCTCCAGCACGGCCAGCGAAGCGCGCACGAGGGCATCATTGGTGAACACACTGCCGAGCCCGACGGCC
Organism: Verrucomicrobiaceae bacterium; assembly: GCA_947477755.1. Lineage (GTDB taxonomy): Bacteria > Verrucomicrobiota > Verrucomicrobiia > Verrucomicrobiales > Verrucomicrobiaceae > Prosthecobacter. The sequence goes on from CANJVS010000235.1 coordinate 328, forward strand.
CCCTCATCGGTGTGGACGGCGATGAGTGTGTGAACGCAGTCATCAGGCCGGAGTTCATTGCTCCAGCCGCCTTCAGGTGTGGCTCCGCGCAAACCTGCGCATCGTATTTCTCGGATTTTCATGGGAGTAGCATAGCCTTTCCAGGCTGTGAATTGGGTTGAAGTGTGAAGAACGAAAGACACAGGCTGGAAAGCCTATGCTACGCAGCGCGCGAAAATTTTGGCTTGGGGTTGAAAAGGAACATCCGCATCCAGCGGAAACATGGGCCGGGCACACTTGGTGTGGCCGAGGCTGCGGAGATTGGCACTGGTGGAGCCCGGCGCATCCACATCGATGTATCGCGCGGCCCACTCTTTGAACATGTGCGGCTCGCAGTGCGGCGACTTCACCACGACGACTCCAAAGTGCTTGGGATCGCAACCGTGCGCCAGAAACAGCGCGCGATCATAAAGACTCACCGCGCGGCTTGTGACGATCAGAGTGATGTTGCCGACCTGAATCACCGCCGTGGGTCCGGCCTGCCACAACTCGCGTGTCGTCTCGCTATGAAACCAGCCGTCGGACAGCATTCGAACCCGCCCCTCAATCGGCAGCGGCGTAAATCGCTTCGCATCCAAAGCACCTCCAACGGTTGTCTTCACGGCATTGCCAACACCAGCTTGGAACGCGGCCTGCACCGCGTCAGGATCAACGATGGGGATCACTGCGGTGCCTTCGTAGCCAGCATCGATCAGCGCTCGCAGCACCGCATTGCTGTCGCCGGAAGCACCGGAGCTGGTGGCATCTGCCGCATCCACAAGCACGACTGTACCAGAGGAATTCTCCTTCGACATTCGCGCTGCCACAGCAAGACTCGTCAGCGGCACCTGCATCTTTTCGTGATGCTCCCAGAACAGGTTCGCAATGCGCAGAGCTTCGCGTTCCGCGAGCGCGGGATCGTTGTCGGTCACAACAAAACTGTTCGAGGCCAGCGCAGGCACGTCGGTGAATGGATTGCCCCACATCATCGCCGCTGAGAGCCCGCCTGGACTTTGCTCGACCGCCTTCGCGGCATTCACCGCGTGACGAATGGAGCCCGACGCCGTGATCAACTCATCACCGCGTGCCAGTGCAGGCACCGTCACCTTCGCTGTGACTGGTTTCACATCACCCGCGACGATGCGCAACAGCAGTCGCGCCGCGCGCTCGCCCGTGCCGAAGAAATCAACATGCGGGTAGGTGTGAAAAGCCACGGCAGCATCACTTTGTTCCAGCATCCGGTCCGTGAGGATGCCATGCAGATCGAGCGAGATCACGATGGGCACCTTCTCGCCGACTATCTTCCGTATTTGCTCCAGCAACCATCCTTCCGGGTCCCCTTCGCTCAGCGTCGCCATTGCGCCATGCAGCGAAAAATAAAGGCCATCCACCGCAGGTGCCGACTTGATGCTGGAAAGCAATTCTTCCGCCAACCGCTCAAACGCAGCATCCGCCAGCGTGCCACCCGACGTGATGAAATGAGCACTGCACGTTGGCACGAGTTCCACGCCCGGTGTCGCATCAAACACGCTCAACGCCCCGCCCACCTCACTGCGCACTTGTCGGTGGTAGTCGAGAATCGACTGACCGTGACGAAGCGTGAAATCTTCGTATCCGCTGAGGACCGGGTTGAAGGTGGAAACCTCCTGTTTGCATTCGGCGATAAGGATTCGGGGCATGGGCGTCTCTTTCTACGGTGCGACAACGTCAGCCTTCACCCAAGATTCATCAAAATATCCTGCTCTCACTGGTTCATCAGCGCTGACGTTCATCAGCGCCCAGTCGCCGAGACGTGGGAAGAGCAGATAGTTGAATGCGGCGAACTCCTTCTCGTGAAAGGTGTGACCACTGTTGACGACGATGTATCGGCCGGATGCGAGAGGGCTGGCACAGATGAAGACTGGGGCGTGATCCCTGGCGGAAGGTGCTTGATCGCCGAGACGGAGATCATCGCGTGTCCATACCAGCGGCAATTTCGGCAGGGCTTTGGCGAGCCATGAGTTGCTGCCTGGATCGCCGAACAAAATGAGGTGTTTGTCACGCACATCGGCCTCGGTGACATCCGTGTCGTTCTTCACCGGCAGATCGCCGCGCATGTAGCGGTGCCATTCGTAATCAAAGCGCTTCAGGCTGGCTTGCGCCCAGGCGTTCACTTTGGCATTCCAGGGCTTGCCGGTGCCGCGCACGCAAAGGAAGGGTGTGGCGAAAGCATCATCAATAGGGCCTTGGAGGCCGGGGCGTTTGCCGGCGAGCGTTACCTTGCCGAGCGGACCATCGCACTGCCAGACGCCGTTGTTTTGCGTGAAGACAAGCGCGTCACCCGGCTGGTGCGGAGGCAGGGCAATTCCGGCACCGGCAATGCGCATCTTCGCCAAGGGGCGGTGAATGGCGAAGCGGGTGATGTTCCTCACCTCGCCGACTTCAAGCTCATCATTGCTCACGCTGGCGCGGAACTCTGCACGCTCATAGTGCTTGCCGAGACTGAGCAATTCGAGCCAGTGACAACGGCTGTATTTCAGCGTCCACGTCACGAAGCGCAACTGCTTCGGATCATGATCGAGTCCCTTCGCGGCGAACTCGCCGATGCGCCGCATCTGCTCGGCGTGGGTCACGGGATCAATGACGTGTCCGGTGCCCTTTGAGATGAGATTCGTGAACGGAATGCCTTCCTTGGCGAAAGCTTCGCCCATGATGACGTGCGCCTGGAAGAAGGTGTCCTTGTCGCCGATGGCTCCAATGGCGGGCACAACGCCTGCGTTCGCGGCATAGTCCACGGAGTCCAGCATGTGCAGTCCAATCTCCTGGTATGGCGGCAGTGGCCCGACTTTGATGAAACCTGGAATCGGAGTTTCCGAGAATCGGTGCGTGTCGACGTAACCGCAATACGGCCCGATGGCGACAAAGCGGTCTGGATACTTCAAACCCAGATGCCAGGTGCCCGAGGCACCCATCGACATGCCGCGCAGCACGATGCGATTGCGATCAATCTTGTAGCTGCGGCACACGGCTTCGACGGCCTCGAAAACATCCGTCTCGCCTGCCCAGCGGTAGCAGTTTTCCACGCGTCCGAGTGGATGCAGCTCGATGTAATCAACGTCGGGACCAGGCTTGTCGGCATCACCTTCATCGAAGCGGAACATGAATTTCAATTCGCTCATGCCCACAGGCTTCGAGCTGCCATGCAGCACGACATCAAGCCGTACAGGTTTCGTGCCATCATAACTCTGAGGCACAATCACGCCGTAGGGCTGGGTGGAGCCATCGATTGCCGACACAAAGCCGCGCACAACCTTGCCCTTTTTAGTGGCCCAGACCGGTTTGTTGGCGGCGAGTGCGTCCGCACGTTCAGCACCGCGAGTGAGCGCCTTTTTCACGAGCGTCTGATCACCCGCCGCGAGTGTCGTTTCATATTTCAATGCCCAGTTGATGCCTTTGCTGAAGACCGCAGCGTCTGCGAATAGGTCTTGGTTAGACGCCTTGATGCCCGCCAACCGTTCATCAAGTTTCTTTGGCCCTATCCGCAGCATTTCCTGATCACTGATCGAAACACAGCCTGCTTCGCGCAGCATGAATTCCATCGCCAGGCAGGTGTCTTCATACGTCGTCGAATGACCGCCATTCTCACGGTGAATGCTCAGCACCCTGCGTTTTGCTTCCTTCAATTTCCCGGCAAGTCGCAGCACGCTTTGCGGCGGCACGGATGCATCTTTGCCACCGGTTGTCACCGCCACGGGCATCGTGAACTTCTCCGGCCACAGCTCCGCGCTGCGCTTCTTGTATTCGTCGGGCACTTCGGTCTTCGTGCCACCGTAGGAAGCGACGATGGCATCCTGAAAGTTTTCATAGTCGACCATGTTCGCCGTGCCATTGAGACTGCACACGCCGGCGATCAGATCAGGATGCAACGCGGTGAAGATCAGTGCTGACGTGCCGCCCATGGAACCACCTGAAACAAACACACGACCAACCTGGTGCTTCTGCCTCAGCTCCTTGAGGATTTGCATCACATCCGCCTCCGCCTTCGGTCCCATCCACGAGGTCTTCGCCCGGTAATCCGGTGACACGACCATCATTCCAAATTTCCCCGCCACATCACGCACGCCTTTGCACTCGCCGCGCAGGTCCTTGATGAACTGCCAGCGATCTGAGCCGTGACCATGCAGCACGAGCACGACATCATGAGTTTTTCCGGCATCGAATCCCTCTGGCATCAATTCCACGTAGCGCTGCTCCGTGCCGTCGATACGGGCTTTGAAAACAATATCCTGAGGCTCGGCAGCGAACGCGGAGACCGTCGCAAGAAGGAGGAGTGCGAGTGTGGTTTTCATTCAGTGAGCGGCTTGGTAATCAGTTTGAAACAGTGTTTTGATGCCAACAATCAATGCGAGCCCTGCCGCAATATAAGCGACGGCGGTGAACGTGAGCAGGCGGTCGATGCCGAGTGTCTGCTTCCACAGGCCGCCGAACAGGGTTGCGAAGCCGGACATGATCGCCGCACAGAAATTCAGGATGCCCACGGCGGATGCCCGTCTTTCTGCGGGCACGACTTCAAAGGCGGCCGGGAAGATGTTTCCCATCAGCAGCCCGCTGAACAATCCAAACGAGGCGGCGGCGATGCGCGTAACATTGAGTGTGTCACTGCTGCCGAGAAAATGCAGGCATGGGGCGCAGAGGATGAGGCTGGCCGTCATCAGCCACAGGCGCGAGGCCCTGGTCCGGTGATAGAGCTTGTCCG
>CANJVS010000236.1 GCA_947477755.1 Verrucomicrobiaceae bacterium
GACTCTCGATGCCAGCGCCTTGCCCCATGGCTTCACCCTCACCGACACCGGCGATGTGGCCTACCGGCTGATGAGCGTCACCAACGGCACTACGCTGACGGTGCGCGGCATGACCTTCGCCGATGGCGGTTGCGCAGCTTTCACCGGCAGTGGGGGTGCGCTCTTGAATGGCGGCACCGTGGCGCTGGAGACCTGCACCTTTTCCGGCAACACCGCCGTGCAAGGTGGTGCCATCCAAAACCAAGGCACCCTGACGCTGACGCAGTGCACGCTGGCCGGCAATGCATGCAGCGCCAATGGTCCTGGCAGCGCCATCTTTAATTTCATTGGGTCCGCGACGCTGACGCATTGCACGGTTTCCGGGAATACCCCGAATCATTTCGGTGCCCTCGCCAGCTACGCCACCCTGTGGCTGAACCACTGCATCGTCGCCGGCAACACCGCCACCGTTGACGACGCCGACATCCACCTCCCCGGCAACGGCAGCCTCACCCGCAGCGGCGCGAACATCGTGCAGTCGGTCATCATCCCCGGCAGCGGCACCCAGAGCGGCCCCGCCGCCATCAACCTGCCCCCGCTGCTGGCTCCATTGGGCAACTACGGTGGCCCCACGCAGACCATGCCGCCGCTGCCCGGCAGCCCGGCGATTGACCAGGCCAGCGTGCTCAGCCCCGCACTCACCATGGACCAGCGCGGTGCACCACGTCCGCGTGGCCTGCGCCCTGACATCGGCGCGGTGGAGGCGGACATCCTCACCGTGACGAGCGCCGCCGATGAACTCGATGCCCCTGGCGTTCTCGGTGCCGGACTCTCCCTGCGCGAAGCCGTGCGCGATGTGCCTGCCGGCGGCACCATCGTCTTCGACCGCGCCGTCTTCACCGGAGCCACGGCCACCACGAACACGATCACGCTGACCAAGGGTCCGCTCAACCCGCCGCGCAACTGCACGCTGAATGGTTCATTCAATCCCAATGGCATCACCATCCTCACTCAGTTCACCATCACGCTGCAGCCGCTGCCTCTGAGCGTGACGAGCGGTGCGGCGGCAACCTTCGCGGTGACGGTGACCAATGTGAGCGGCGGTGTGAGCTACCAATGGCGCAAGGACGGCAGCAACGTGGGCGCGAACAACGCGGCCTTCGCTATCCCCAGCTTCCAGGAAACCGATGAAGGCGTCTATGACGTGGCGCTGAGCGAGACCGCCGCGCCCGGCACGCTGACCTTGATCAGCGTCACCAAACCTGCCGCCATGCTCATCAGTCAGCCCGCGAGCTTGACCGTGGACGGCGCACCCGTGACGATCCAGCGCGGTCCATGGAGCGCCATGCTCGCGCTCGGCAGCAGCTACACACTGAGCATCGTCGCCGTCGGCCCGGCGACACCCGCGCTGACCTATCAATGGAAGAAGAACGGCAGCAGCATCAGCGGTGCGACGAGAAGCACCTACGTGATCGCCAACGCGCAGCTCAGCCATGCGGGAGCCTACACCTGCCTGGTGAAGTCCGGCACGGTGTTGCCCGGCGTGACGAGCGCCACGGCGGAGATCGGCGTGGTGGACACACGGCCCGCAACGACGGTGAGTCTGGCCCTCCCCGCCACCGCCAGCTTCAGCCCGATGGTGAGCGCGGCGGGCAATAGCCTGACCTTCGCCTGGAAGCGCGATGCCACCGTGCTCGCCTCTACGGCGAACGCCTTCACCATCAATCCCGTGACCTTGGACAACGCCGGCCTCTACACCTGCACCGTGACCGGCCCCGGAGGCGTGATCACCAACGGCTGCAACAAGCGGCTCAACGTGATCACCGCCGTGCCAGCTCTGGTGACGCCGCTGCAACTGCCCGCCGCAGCGATTGGCCAGGCCTACTATTACCAGATCCCCGTGCAGCCCACCCCTGGCGCACCCGCCACGGTGTTCAACATCAGCGGCACCCTGCCCACCGGCATCACTTTAAACACCACCACCGGCGTCCTCTCCGGCCGCCCGACGGTGACCCGCCCTGCGGGCTACCCGCTGACGTTCCGAGCAACCAACATCAGAGGCAGCAGCGAAGCTGCGGCCGCGACGCTGATGGTCAACGCCGTCCCCGCCAACGCCGTCGGCACCTTCGCCGGACCGGCGGAGATCTCGCCCCTGAACGACAACCTCGGTGGCCGTCTGGATCTGACGACGACCACCACCGGCCTCTGCTCCGGCGGTGTCACACTCGGTGCCCGTGCCAAGATCAGCTTCGCCAATCAACTGCTGCTGAGCGACGGCGCGAATGACCTGGTCCTGCGTGCGACCCTCTCCGGCATCACCATGGCTGACAAAACGCCGCTCGCTGCCTCCCTCGAAATCTTCGTCCCCGAGCAAATCGCACGGCTCACCCTCACGCATCCGAACGGCAACTCGCTGATCATCCCCGCCTGGCGCAATGCGTGGGACAGCACGACCAACAAGGCTACTGCGTACGCCGCCTACTACACCGCGCGCCTCGATGCAGGCACCGGCAGCGCAGCTTCACCCGAAGGCTATGGCTACGCCAGCTTCACGGTGAGCACCGCCGGAGCGCTCACCGTCGCAGGTAAACTGCCCGACGGCAGCGGGCTGACAGGCGGCACCTTCGTCGGCGCGAACGGTGAGGTCTTGCTCTTCAACCTGCTCTACGCCAACAGGGGCAGCATCGTCGGTCAGTTCAACCTCACCGCCGTTACGCCCACCATCGACAACATGCTCGGTGGCAGCTTCAGTTGGTTCAAACCCGGCCCCAAACCACCCCTGACGCTGCTGACCAGCACCGACACCGTTTACAAAGCCGGTTTCGGTCCGCTGCCGCTGAACGTCGTCGCGGAAGGCGGGGTGTATGTGCCGCCAGCCAAAGGTCAGCGCGTCATGGGTCTGCTCACCGTGCCGAATCCGAATGCCAGGCTGAGTTTCACCCTCGGCAGCCTCGCGCCTGACTTCACGCAGGCCCTGAACATCGTGAACCCAAGCGCCACAGGTTTGACCAACACCGCCGTGGTCACTGCGCCCATCACCAACACGACAAGGCTCACCACGATGGATGCCGCCAAAGGCTTCTTCAACGGCAGCTTCCAGATCAACGGAGCCACTGCCGCGCTGCATCGTCCAGCGCCCTTTGAAGGCATGATCGTGAAGATCGGCGCGAGCACCCAGGGCTACGGTTACTTCCTGCTGCCCACTATCCCCGTGGCCCCGAAGACCGTGACCACATCGCCCAAGCAAAGTGGCCGTGTGCTGATCGGCGTGCCATAGATCCAGGCAGGGTGCATGAACTGACCCATGCCTGCGGGTGCAATCAGAATTCCGGGGTCGCATTTCACACACACTTTGTCGTGGTGAAAGTGGGCCGGGCTTCGTTATGCTTGCCCCATGCCCAAGCTCGCCGCCTTTCCCAAAGCCTTCATGGTCGCCCTTTGCAAAGAAGGAACCATGACCATCTCTGAATGGATCAAGCTCGCCTCCAAACTTGATGTGCAGGGACTCGAATGGTACGCGGGTTTCCTGGAGATGGCCGATGAGAAAAACTGGGCAGGTTTCCGCAAGCAAGTCGAGGACACCGGCAAGGTGATTCCGATGATGTGCTGCTCTCCCGATTTCACGCATCCTGATGCTGCCTTCCGCGAAAAGGAGATCGCGAAGCAGAAGCGCTGGATCGACATGACGCACACGCTCGGCGGTTCCTATTGCCGTGTGCTCAGCGGCCAGCGTCGTCCTGAGCTGACGCTGGATGAAGGCGTCAAATTTGCCGCCGATTCCATATACGCCTGTCTGCCGTATGCGCAGGAGCGCGGCATTACGCTGATCATCGAGAATCACTACAAGGATGACTTCTGGGACTACCCCGAGTTCGCGCAGAAGATGGATGTCTTCTGCAAGCTCGTCGATGCGGTGATTCATCCGAACTTCGGCGTGAACTACGATCCCTCGAACACTTACCTCGCCGGTGAGGATCCGATTGAATTGTTGAAGCGTGTGTCACATCGCGTCGTCACCATGCACGCCAGCGATCGCTACCTCGCCGAAGGCACCATCGAGGACCTGCGCAAAGAAGAAGGCGGTGCTCAAGGTTATGCCAAACGCCTCCGCCACGGTGAAATCGGCAAGGGCCTCAACGACTACGACGCCATCTTCAGCGAGCTCGTCAGCAAAGGCTTCAACGGCTGGATCAGCATCGAAGACGGCGTCGATGGCATGGAGCAGCTCGCCCGCAGCGTGGAGTTCCTGAAAAAGAAGATCGCGCAGCATTGGAGCTGAAATTGACTGCGACTTTCGTGGCTCAAGCGCGTTCACCAAGCCCGCCATGAACATGAAAACCATCCTGCCGCTCCTGTTGATCACCGCGCTGTCAGCGGCGGTGGAACCACTGCCCCGTGCGTCCTACTACAAGGACGGCGAGATCCACATCACCGTGCTCGGCCAGCCGGAGACGAAAGCGATCACGAGCGGGCATTGGGATTTCAAGCCCTCGTGGTCGATCACGGGCGATCATCTCGTGTTCTTCCGTCGCTTGAAAGATGATCCGGACGTCAACCAGTGGATCACGGCGATGTGCATCATCAACACCGACGGCACCGGTTTTCACCAGCTCAGCGACGGCACCTTCACCGACTTCAATCCCACCTGGACACGCGATGGCAAGAACACTCCCGTGTGGAATCGCAAACTGCCCGGTAAGCTCAGCTACCACATCATGGCGAGCAAGATCGGCAGCAAGCCAGGTGAGGAAGTGCAGCTCACCGATCCGAGCTACCACGCGTGGGTCCACTCCGCCGTGCGCGATGGCCGGCTCTTCGTCTCCGCCACGCCTCCGAAGCTTGGTCGCGGTTACTACCTCATGACGCCGAATCCGGGCGGCGAGCCAAAGTTTGAGCGCGTCGAGTGCGAACTCGCGCCCAAGGGCATCCTCGACCGCATCAGCGTGTCGCCGAGCGAAACGAAGATCTGTTTCGAATATCAAACCGGCTTCAAATACGAGTTCCCCGGCCGCACGCTTTACGTCGCCGACTTCGACGTGAACAAACGCACGATCACGAACATGA
>CANJVS010000237.1 GCA_947477755.1 Verrucomicrobiaceae bacterium
ATCCCGGCGAAAGACGATCCCGTGCAGTGGATCCGCGCACGCCGGAAGTGCTGCCTCGAAACCCGCGAGCAGACCGAGTGCGCCAAGCGGTGGATGAGCAGGCATCGGCCGAGTTGATCGCGCCTGCGCTCAAGCCTGCTCGTGAGCTTGAGGTTCCGAAGGCGCCCACTGCGGGAAAGGATCAGGGAACTGCATCCGGGCATTGGAGCCTTATTCAAACTCGGCTTCCGTGAGCAGGGCGCCATCAAACTTGGCGGTGAGTGCGTCCTTGTCCATGCCGCGGCCATTCATTTTCGGCGACAGCGCTCCGGAAGAAGCCCATGGCACGCGTGTCACGCAGCACGCCAGCCTGGGAGACATAACCGGCGGGTTCCATTCAGCGGTGATCAGCGGGTTTCCTTGTCCCAGATCCTCGATTCATGGCAGGCACGATGAGACGGCCATGCTCCGAGGGGAACTCATCGGATCGCATCCGGTGTTTGGAGATCGTCTCAATGAACTGACCAACATCGGCACCCTGCGTGACCGTGAACTCTTCATGCCCGGGCTCGCAGCCTGTCTCTGCACAGAAGATGAGGTCATCCGCTGGCAATCCGGTGGAAGCTTTGACGATCCCTGGCCGGAGACGCTGCGGAAGCCGGAGTAAAAATCACTCCTTCGTCACCACTTCATCGAGATTCAGCAGCATGAGGCAAAGGCTCGTCCACGCAGCGTGTTCAACGGCATTAAGATGGGTGTCGGACTTGTGCTCACCAACTTTGAGGAGCCTGGCGGCATCCTGCGCGGCTTGCGGCCGGAGTTTGGCGAGCTGCTTTTGCAGCACGGCGAGTTCTTCCCCTTTGGCATCACGGTTCGTGACGATGTGGAAAGCGTGTTGAAGGTGTTGACTGTCATCGCCAGGTGAAATGAGCACCTTTTCGGCAAGCACACGCGCAGCCTCGACATAGGTGGTGTCGTTGAGCGTGACGAGAGCATGCAGCGGCGTGTTCGTGCGCGTGGCTTTGACGGCGCAGACTTGCCGCGTGCTGTTATCAAACAGCATGGTCGGGCCGACGATGCGACGCCAGAAAACGTAGAGCGTGCGGCGGTAGAGGCTTTCGCCGTGATCCTGAACGTAGGTCTTCTTGCCGAAAGTGGCTTCCTCCCAGATGCCCTCGGGCTGGTAGGGCTTCACCGAGGGGCCGCCGAGCTTTGGATTGAGCAGGCCCGACAAGGCGAGCGCCTGATCCCGCAGCGCCCATGAAGGCAGACGGAAACGCGGACCACGGGCAAGCAGGCGGTTGTCAGGGTCCGAGGGGTCGGTGACTTTGGAGGACTGCTGATACGTTTCACTCATAACAATGAGTTTGATCAGGTGCTTCACGTCCCATCCGCTCTCCATGAACTCAGCGGCGAGCCAGTCGAGCAGGTCACGGTGCACGGGCATCTCCCCCTGCACGCCAAAGTCCTCCGCCGTCTTCACCAGGCCGATGCCAAAGATGGACTGCCAGAACCGGTTCACCGTCACACGGGCGGTGAGCGGATTGTCACGGCGCACGAGCCACTGCGCGAGCCCGAGACGGTTTTTTGGCGCCTCTTTTGACATCGCAGGCAGCACGGCTGGAGTGGCGAAACTGACCTTCGTCGTCAGAGGCTTGTCATAGGCTCCCTTGTCGAGAACAAAGGTTTCGCGCGCTTTCGGCAGTGCATCCATGACCATGACTTTCGTGACGGCACCGGCTGCCGCAACTTTCTCACGCTGCGCGGCAAGCAGCCGCTGAAGCAGCTTGGTGTAGGCGTCGTCCTTTCCCTTGAAGTAACCGATGGCCTCCAGCAGCGGATCGACACCGCGATTGCGCGGAATGGTTTTGGCGATGTAGGCGGGAAGATTGCCCGGCAGATCGAAGGCAGCGGACTCGCTGAGCGGCTTGCCTGCTGCACGCGGAAACTTCTTCAGCTCAAAGGCATCCACCTCATCAGCGATTTGATCCACCGCGGCATTCGCCTTGCGTGAGCGCTCCAGTTCAGCCGGTGTGCTCATGTCCATGGCCGGCGCCGCCTGGCCGCTGCGTCCTTTGCCATCCTCGCTGGTTTGATTGAAGACATCATAGAGCCCGTAATAATCGCGCTGCGTCAGCGGATCGAACTTGTGATCGTGGCACTTGGTGCAACTCAACGTCAGGCCCATCCAGACAGTGCCTGTGGTCTCCACCCGGTCCATGACGTTCTCCACCCGCGTCTCTTCGGCGATGCGCCCCCCTTCTCCATTGATCATGTGGTTGCGGTTGAATCCCGTGGCGAGCTTCTGCTCTGCGGTGGCCGCCGGCAACAGGTCACCCGCGATCTGCCACACGGTGAACTGGTCATAGGGCATGTTCGCGTTGATTGCATTCACCACCCAGTCGCGCCAGGGCCACATCGTGCGCTCGGGATCCCCCTGATAACCGTTTGAATCAGCGTAGCGCGCCGCATCCAGCCAATCCCAGGCCCAGCGCTCACCGAAGTGTTCGGAAGCAAGCAGGCGATCCACCAGGGTTGCAGTGCCCAGTGTTAAGTTTTTCGTTTCCAGCTCCGAGCCTGCGGGCTTGGAACGGCCGCTCATCCCTGAAGACTTCGCGCTTGAATCGGGAGGCAGGCCGGTCAGATCGAGATACAGCCGCCGAACCAACGTTGCTTCATCTGCACGCGCTGCGGGTGCCATCTTTTTCTCCGCGAGTTTTGCACGCACAAAGGCGTCAATGGGATGCTTCGCGCCTGCCGGGACAGGCGGGCGCTTCACCGGCTCAAAGGCCCAATGCCTTCCCCATTTCGCGCCCTCGGCGATCCATTGCTTCACCAGCTGCTTCTGCGCCTCGGTGAGCTTGCGGTTGCTCTTTGGCGTGGGCATCACCTCTTCGGGATCGTGAGAAAAGAGACGCTTCACCAACTCGCTTTCATCAGCCTTGCCGGGAACGATGGCACCGCCACTCTTCGCGTCCTTTTCCTGATCAAGCCGGAGATCACCTTTGCGTTTCGCGGCATCCGGTCCGTGGCAGTGATAGCAGTTCTCACTGAAGATGGGCTGGATGTCGCGACTGAAGTCAATCGCAGCCACGGCAGGCGTGGCGAACATGATCAAAGCTGGAGCAATACGTTTCAATGTGGGCTAAACGCCACCTTGAAGGCCATTCTTTGGAATGGGTTGAATTCTCCATCACCGATGAGGGGATGGATTCATCATGGCGTGACGACCATCACCTGATAAAACTGCAACTCGCCGGACGCGGCCGTGAAGGTGCTTGAGGTCGTGGTCGTGGTGGCCGTGACGAGTGTGCCCGTGACATCGGTCCAACTTGAGAGGTCTGTGCTGAAACGAACACGGTATTGTTTCCCGATGACGCTGCTCCAGCTCAGAGTGACCAGATTACCGGTGCGTGAAACCTCGTTCACAGCCAGGTAGGAATTTGAACTGGAGGGATCTGTGCCTGCGGTGGTTTCCTCCTCCTCGGTGAAGCCATCGGCATCGTCGTCATCAGAGGTGACATTGCGCAGCACCAGAGTCAGGGCGCGCTCGCCGCTGCTGCCGCTGCCATCCGTCCAGCGCACGCGCAGATGATGCACCGGCTGGGTTTCGTAATCGAGTGCACCTGCGGCAGTGAGATTGCCGCCGCTCAGGATAAAATGGTCATTGTCGGTATCGCCGGCGCCACTGACGAGAGAGTAGTCGCACTTCACGCCTGACTCGGTGCCGCCACCGGTGATCTCGGCAAGCACCGCAGCGGTCGATTGCCCCTCGTCGATTTCTGTGCGGCTGAGACCGATGGGGCGCGGCTCGTCCTCCCCGAGGAGGCTGAGCATGTCACGCGAGTTCACCACGGTGAAATCGCCGGTGCGCGAGGCGGCTTCGCTGACGAGACCCAGGTAGTAGTTGCGGCGCGACGTGCGCTCCGCCTCGCTCAGCAGCGCGGGTTTTGCCGTGGGATCCCATGGGCGCGGGCGGGCGAGCGGCTGATAGACATAAGTCCAGGCTGACTGATCGGCGAAGAGATCGTTGTCATGCAGTTTCACACCGACAAACCACGGTGCCTGATTGCCTGTGCTGCCGTGCGCATTTGCAAAGGCTCCGTCGATGCTGGTGACGTGGCCTGCATCAGCGCGGTAGGTTTCGATAAGCTTCCAATCATACGATTCCGGGCGGAGAAAAAGGCCATTGCGGGTATCGCCGAGATTGATGGCCTGATCACTGTGCTCGACAAGCATGACCGCACCTGCATCGCGGAAGTATTGATGCACGGTCGTGGCGATGGTGCCGGTGGCATTGGCACCAACGAGACGGGGCGCCTGCCCCATGAGGTTGGTCAATTTCAAAAATCCCCCGCTGTCAGTGGTGGGTTCGCCAGTGACCATGTCGAGGCCATGCTCCTCGTAGTTCGTGATGTCCGCGAGAGTCATCGAGCGGCCATACTGACCGCTGAACCAATCGTAGCCGCTTGCATACGGCTTGGGTGCGCGCACATGATAGGCCATGCTGACGACGGCGGAGCTTTGCAGACGACCGAGAAGCTCCGGCGCGAGCGATTCGATGATGTCGGTCTGCCAGGTGGTGAAGAAGCAATCGACCGGCACGCCGAGGGATTCGTGGTGATTGAGCAACGTGCGCAGTTCCTCGACACTCTTCTCAGGATAGGCAAAGTCCTGCCAGTTCCACGAAAAGCCGAGATTGTCCGAGGGGCGCTCGTAAAGGCTCTCGGTGCCGCCGAACGTGGTCATCCAGTCGTCATAGGTCGCCTGAAGCGTCTCCACCTTGCAGCGCCCTTCATCGCGCCAGCGTTGGATGGTGTCGAGAATGGCCGCAGCCGTCGAAGTGAGGTAGCCGGTCAGAACGAAATCACGATGATCCAGGACGCGGGCCATGCTCCAAAGTTTGTCTCCATGCGGAATCACACCGCTTTCCAGCAGGCGCAGGAGGCGGTCGTGCTCGTGGAGATCGTTGCTCCAGTTGCCGATGGCGGCAATGTCGCCGGACGAGGGTGTGGTGAAGTGATCCTCATCCTGCGGCCGCCAGAGCCCCGAGCTGCTGAGA
>CANJVS010000238.1 GCA_947477755.1 Verrucomicrobiaceae bacterium
GATGAATTTAAAATCAAACTCTGCCGGATCTGCGAGCTTGCCGGAGCCGACTGGGTCAAGACGAGCACCGGGTATGGTTTTGTGAAGCAATCCGACGGCTCCTACAACTACCGTGGAGCGACCGAGCACGATCTCGCCCTCATGCGCGCCAATGTGTCCCCCAAAGTCCAGGTCAAGGCCGCGGGCGGTGTGCGCGACCTCGATGGCCTGATCAAAGTCCGCGATCTCGGCGGCAGCCGCTGTGGTGCCACGGCAACCGCAGCCATGATGGACGACTATCGCAGACGCGAAGCCGCCGGAACACCTGATGCGGCGGGTGGAGAAATTGGCAGCGGGGGCTACTGATTCATCATGATCACTGCCACCATTGTTCAAGGCCACCGTGTCGCCTCAGGCTTGAATGGCGACCCGCGTTTCCCCGGCGGCACCATTCAGATGCAGCTTCAGGCATTCAAGGAGCGCGGCCTCGATCTGAGCGCCTTTTATCCGGGCACGCTCAATGTGAGCATCAGCCCCCTGAGCTATCGGGTCGTGAAATCCAGGCACACGTTTCATGATGTGAAATGGCACCCGACCGAGCCTGCGGAAGATTTCTCGTTCTTCGATGTCGTCGTGCAGCATGGGCAGTCACCACCCGTGGCGGGATTCATCTATCAGCCGCACCCCGACACCAAACCGGAGCACTTCCAGAGGCCGGATGTTCTGGAATTGCTGCTGCCACGGATCGAAAACCTGTCCTATGGCACTCGAATCCGCCTACAGGCACCGGTGGAACAAATGACCTTTGAGCCCTGATTGAAGTGGCGATTCATGTCTGTTTACACGCTCATATCGAGGCAATAAGAGCTTGCGACCCGCACGATTCTGGGGTTCTCTCGGCCCACATGACTAGTGGCCTGGCTTTAGCCGATTCCATCCATCTCGGCGGTCAAAGCAGGACAGGCACTGAGCTTATCCTGGCGACCAAGGATTATACAATCGACAGCTCCGCGAAAAGTTGGTGGTGCATTCTTTCCACCACGGCGTTGTGGCTGGCAGCCGTCGCTGGCGCGCTGTTTCTCACCCATCCCGCGCTGCGGCTTGCCAGCAGCGTTCTTGCCGGATTTTTTCTGCTCAGGCTTTTCGTCATTTACCATGATCAGCAGCATCACGCCATCCTGCCCAAATCGAAGCTGGCAGAAGGTTTCATGCATGTCTTCGGCATCCTGGCACTGAGCCCGAGCAGCATCTGGAGAAGCTCGCACAATCATCATCATCATCACAACTCGAAGATCAAAGGGTCCCACATCGGCTCCTTCCCGATCATGACGAAGGCGCACTATCAGAAGGCATCCAAGTCGGCGCGCTTCATCTACCTTTTCATGCGTCATCCGCTGACCATTCTCTTTGGCTATCTATTTGTGTTCCTGCATGGCATGTGCCTGAGGCCCTTTGTCATGAAGCCGCGCGAGCATGTGGATGGCCTTGTTGCCCTGCTGGTTCATGCCGGCATTGCGGCCCTGCTTCTTTTCTTTTTCGGCTGGCAGGCCTGGCTGCTTGCCCAAGTGATCCCGCACTTCATCACCTACGCGATCGGATCGTACCTGTTTTATGCCCAGCATAATTTCCCGGGCGTCACCTTTTACGACAAGGCAGGCTGGACCTACGAGCGGGCCGCACTGGACTCCTCCAGCTACATGAAAATGGGGCCCTTGATGGCGTGGTTCTCAGCCAACATCGGCTATCACCACATCCACCATTTGAATGCCCGCATTCCGTTTTACCGGCTGCCTGAAGTTCTCAAAAACATCCCCGAACTGCAGCGGCCGAAAACCACCACCCTGAATCCGCTGGATATCATGCGCTGCCTGCGCCTGAAAGTCTGGGATGTGGAGCAACAGCGCATGGTGGGCCTGCAAGAGATTGGTTCCTGATGCCCTCTTTGCCGACCTGCAGCTCCGCGCTGCCAACATTCATGCTTACCGTTTCACAGATTGCAGAGCAGGTCGGAGGCAAGGTTCTGGGTGATGGAACCCGGATCATCACCAGCATCGCCCCCGCTGACAGCGCCGGCCCGGGTGACATCACGTTTGCTGAAAAAAGCAGCCATCTGGCTGCTGCCGAAGCAAGCCAGGCGAGCGCGATTTTAGTGCCCGCCGGATTCGAATCCGCGACGAAGATTTTGATTCAGGTGAAGGATGCCCGCGTGGCCGTTGCCAAAATTTTGCCGTTATTCTTTCCGCCGGAACCCCAGGCAACCGGCATCCACCCCAGCACTGTCGTCGATCCCACAGCGGTGATCGATCCGACCGCCAGCATCGGGCCGCACTGCGTCATCGGCGCCGGTGTGCGCGTGGGACAACGCTCGATCCTGATGGGAGGCAATCACATCGGACGCAACAGCCTGATCGCGGATGATGTCTGCCTGCACCCGAACGTCGTGATCTACGCCAAGACTCAGATCGGCAACCGCGTGGTCATTCATTCGGGAACAACGATTGGTTCGGACGGCTATGGCTATGTCTTTGACCAGGGCAGGCACCGCAAAATGCTGCACGTCGGCAACGTGATCCTGCACGACGACGTGGAGATCGGCTCAAATGCGTCGATCGACCGCGGAGCACTCGGCTCCACCATCATCGGCCAGGGCACCAAGATCGACAACCTCGTCCATGTCGCGCACAACGTCGTCATGGGAAAACACTGCCTCATCATGGGACAGGTCGGCTTTGCTGGCAGCACCCATCTCTCGGATTACGTCGTCATTGCTTCGCAGTCCGGCATTGCCGGGCATCTGAAACTTGGCCGGCAGGTCACCATCGGCGCCAAGTCAGGTGTGATGAGGGACATCCCTGACGGTGAGACCGTGCTCGGCTACCCGGCCGCACCCGACAAGCAGGCCAAGCGGCAATGGATCGCCGCAGCGCAGTTGCCAAACGCCCTGCGCCGCCTGAGGATTCTGGAGAAGCGTTTGATTGAACCGGAAACGAACCCATGACCACCAGGCATTTGATCGTCAGCCTCATCGCCGCAGCCGCCATGAGTGTTGGCGATGCTGTTGCCGAGACTTCGCTAGACGTCGAGTACGCCCAGATAGACGGGCAGGCGCTCAAGCTTGACCTGCACACGCCACAGGCAGCCAATTCACCACTCATCGTCTACGTCCATGGCGGCGCATGGCGCGCTGGATCAAAGACCGATGTGCCCATTGCCAAACTGCTCGATCACGGGTTCGCCATTGCCAGTGTCGACTACCGGCTTTCGACGCAGGCCGCTTTTCCGGCAATGATCCATGACATCAAGGCCGCCATCCGTTTTCTGCGCGCGAAGTCGGCCCTGTATCACATCAACACAACGCGCATCGCCATCATTGGTTCGTCCGCCGGCGGGCATCTGGCGGCGCTAACGGGTGTGACAAATGGCAGCAGAGAACTGGAAGGTAAAATCGGCGAACACCTGGATCAAAGCAGTGACGTGCAGTGCATTGTCAGCCTCTTCGGCGCCTCGAACCTGCAAACCATCCTCTGGCAAAGCACCGAGTTTGGCCTGCGCATGCGCGTGCCCGCCTTGCAGCTGCTGCTCGGTGGTCAGCCATCCGAAAAATCTGATCTCGCAAAACTCGCCAGCCCTGTTGCCCAGCTCGACAAAAACGATCCGCCACTTCTGCTCATTCACGGAGATGCCGACCCGCAAATGCCGCCTGAGCAGTCGCTGGAATTCGCAAAAGCCTGTGAGGCGATGAAGCTGCCGGTGCAACTCATCATGCTGCCTGGCAGCAAGCACGGCGGCGCAGAATTCTACGACGACGTGCGCACGGACATCGTGGCCAATTTTCTTCAGAAGCATCTTCGCCAACCCTGAAGGCCCGGCGCTGGATTGACCTTCAATCAGCCTGAGGCCTCACCACTCGCAGCATTCCTGCGCCATGCTCAGTGTTGAAGGGCATGATTGTTTTTTTGCCGCCGACATCAATGCTGACCTCATAGAGCCCGCGATGACCGCGTGCCTTGAACGTGCCGCTCTCATCCGTTTTACCTGCCGCCTGAGTGCGCCAGAGCTTGCAGACGAGATCGCGCCAGACTTTGGCGTTGGGTTTCTCAGACCAGTCCTTCCGCCAAAGGGCGGTTTCAGGTTTCCATCCGGCACCTTCCCAAAAGACCCAGAGCATGACCGCGCTGTAGGCGGGGTGACTGTAGGCCATGATGAGCGTGTCGCGCAGCCAGTCGGCCTGAAGTTGCTCGTCGCCATTGGTGTTCACATCGAACTCAGTGAGCTCAAGGTTCGGCACCAGGGCGGCGAAGCGGTCGCTGATGCGCAGCATCTCTTCGCCACCGGGCAGAAAGCTGCTGTGGAAGTGCGCCTGATTGCCGATGCCATCAGGCCGCACACCGCGTGTGATGAGATCCTTGATGCATTCATAAAATTCATCCTGCTGGCGGCCTTCGCGGAAGACTTGATCCTCATTGATCCAAAGCGGCACGCCGGTGCGGGCACGCGCGGCCTTGAAGACATCGGCATAGAGATCCGGGCCGATGGCCTGATCCACGGTTCGGCGCGGACTTTCCCAACCGACCGGATGATTGACGGCGTCCCATTCATCGACCAGCCCGGCTGCACCGTGGATGATTTCATCGAGATGGGAAAAGATCTTCTCGCGGATCATCTGGGGCTGATCCTTTAGCTTCTCGGACCAGTCATCCCACGGCCCCCAGCAGAGATAATGCCCGCGCACCTTCATGCCGCGTTCTTTGGCCCAGGCCAGCGATCCCAGCGTCCAGTCGCGGCGATATTCTTTGCCCGTGTTGGAGGCGCCGCCCTGCCAGCCGAAAGGTTTCATGTCGTTCTCCAAAACGATGGCGCTGAAGTTCTCCTCGACCGTCGCGCGATACCTGGCCGCCCGCTCATCGGTGCCCATCAGGTATATTGCCTTCACCGCTGTGCCGAATCCAAAACTGTGGCGTTTCAATGCGATGCTGACTTGCGCATCCGGCACAGGTCTGCCTTTGGCATCGACCACTTCGACGGCGATGTCGGTGGTGCGGATTTTTTCAA
>CANJVS010000239.1 GCA_947477755.1 Verrucomicrobiaceae bacterium
AGCCACCACTTGCCGGTTTGCAGGCTGAGATAGCCTTTGGCGGCGAGCCGCTGCGGCAGCGTGCCTGCGCTTTCAAGATGCTTGCTCATCACCTCACGCCCCTCTTCAAAGAGCGGGCTGGCTTGAAATGCACCCGGCTTCATCCCGGCTGGAATGGGTGGGTCATTGCTGGTGACTCGATGCTGATGCGGATACAGGCCGGTGATGATGCTGGCCAGGCTGGGGCAGCACAGACTGCTGGGCACGTAGCCGCGCCTGAAGGTGAGACTTTCACCCGCCAGCTTGTCCAGGTTTGGCGTCTTGATATGCGGATGCCCCATGAAACCGTAGTCGCTCCATAAATGATCGTCCGAGACAATCATGACAATGTTCGGCGGCGTGTCAGCTGCGCGGGCGAAAAGGCAGATCAGGAAGCAGGGGAGAAAAAGGAGTGTTTGGCGCATTTGAAGTAGGGTCAGGAAAGAGGCGCCATGAACGGGCTGGTGACGGGCCATCTAGCAAACCATCTAGCAAAAATGGCTGTCATGACCATCATTACCAAATGGTAAGGTGATCTTCGAAGAGCGAATTGATAGCCTTTTTTTAATTCCAATTTAATTCGCCCCCCCGACCATGCCTTGGCGCTACATCATCTTTTCGACCCTCGTCCTGGGCTCTGCCTTTGGGGCATCGAAATGGATCATCGTGGCGAGGGATACGTCGGAGGGAACGACGCTGCAGGAAATCCGCCCGTCAGCAGCCACTCGGCTCACGGTTGAGGACAAGGTTCCTGCCAAAAAAGTTTCTGGAAGTTCCATCGCTCCGGGGGGGGTTGGTGGACGCCAGTCGCAATTCTCGGCGGTGCTGGGGAATAATCATTCCTAGTACCGCCGAGATTGAGCGGCTGATCGAACTGGATCACCGCAATTGCTTGATCGCACGGTCAAAATCTGGCAGCACTGAGTCCTCTTGCCCGTAGCGTGCGGCGGCATAAAGGCCGGCGAGCCGCCTGATTTCATCAGCCAAGGCAGGACGTGCGGCAGCGGCACGTTCGGCATAGTTAAGAGGGCCTTCATTTGCCGCACGGGCAGGGATCCCCAAGCGCTCCAATTTCAGGCAAAGACGCTGCCAGGCCCGTGCCCAGGGGTCAGGATGGCGCGCAGGACGGCGTAACCAGAAAACCAGAGCCGTCAGCATGAGGCCAAGAAAAACAAAACTGGCGAGAAACAGCGTGCGCCCGCTCACCTGACCAAGGCCCAGCCAAGCCATCCAGGCGATCTGGGATTCTTCGTCGAAACTGATGATGGTGTTGTACCAGTCATACTCGACGCTGTCCCACCACAGCCGCAGAGTCTGCATGCCCCGCCACCAGAGACTGTTGCGCTGGCGTTCCAACTCGGCCTCGCCACCCAGCAGCAGAGTGCGCAGATCCAGGTCCATGCGGCCGGGAACCAGTGCGGCGGTGGGATCAACCCGTGTCCAACCGGTGCCCTCCAACCACAGTTCAGTCCACGCGTGTGCGTCAGACTGCTTCACGATCATGTAGCCGCCGCGCTCGGTCCATTCACCACCCATGTAGCCAAGCACGATGCGGGCAGGCACGCCGGCGGCACGCATCAGCGTGGCAAACGCGGCGCTGAAGTGCTCGCAAAAACCAATGCGCCGCTCGAAGAGAAATTCGTCGAGCGCACGCGGCCCCTCATAGGTGCCTGGCTCGAGAGTGTATTGAAAACCCTGCGCCCGCAGCAATTCCACCGCGGCCTGAGCGATCTGCACGTCACTTTTCGCCCCCTTTTTAAATTGCTGCGCCAACTCACGCGCCCGTGGCGAAAGATTTTCCGGCAGGAGCAGCGCGGCGGCACGCTGGCGATTGGAGATTTTGCTGCTGTCCTGCGTCAGGCGTGAAGTCACCTCGATGCGGTAAAGGCTGTTCACCGGTTCATCAGACACCAGCAGGTCATTCACGTCGGTCTTGACCGCATGACCTTCAGCCAGGGCTTTCACCGGCACATCCAGACAAGGCAGCCATTGCTGGCCATGCGGCACGAGGGTGATCACTTGCCGGACATCTCCGGGCTGGGATTGACGTTCGCGGGCGGTGCCGGAAGCCGCCATCCAACCGCGCTCCCAGCTCAGTCCATTGCACTCCCAAAGCACGAGGCAGCGCCAATAGCGGTTTTGGTTAGGCGGCGGCGGGCCGTCCGGAAAGCCGGCGCGAAAGGCCACCTCATCACTCATCGCGATCTTGGAGATGAGACCTGGGGACATCGAGTTTGAGAGACCGGTCTTGTAGATGTGATGCGAACCGATGCGCGACAGGAACTCCAGGCTGCCGCGCGGAAAGATGAAGAAGAGCACCGCCGCCACCGGCAGCGCCTGGATCATCATCGAGCTCATGAGTCGCAGCGGCGGCAGGATTCCCGGACTGCCCCGGCGAAAGCGCACCATGCAGATGGCAAGGCCGGTGAAAACACCCAGCGCCCACAACGAGCGGCTCAGCGTTTGCTCAGCCAGCAACCCAAACAAACAAAGGAACCAGCCAACCATGCCGAGGACCTGGAAATCATGGGGGGTGCGTGACTCCAGCAGTTTGGCCCCAAGATGCACGATGAGCACGGCGATGCCGCCATCCATGCTGAAGAGGCTGCCCTGAACAATCTGAATCATCAGCGCACCAAGACCGAGCACCAGAACCGGAATCCACGATGCCAGCGGGCGCCGCAAAAGCAGCCGCCACGCAATGCATCCAACCAGCATGACAAGCGCATAAACCGTGGCGAAATCCAGGAGAGGCACAGCCACCAGCAGGAGCATCCCGCACATGCCAAGCAACGGTCCGCGCGGCAGATGCGCGCTGTGCTCATGGCCGGGCGGCAGACGTTTTGATTTCTTCTTTGTCTCTCTGAGCTCGGTGATCAGACTGCTGGACATATCAGCAAGCGCGTCCAGGCACTGCCGGGCATGAACAGCGCCCAGATTGGCTCTGATCTCCACTTCCGGAAGCCGTAGTGTGTAAGGTATGGCAGAGGCTTCACATTCAGCGATCCAGCGCGCCAACTGCCCGGCTCGCTCCGTCTCCGGGATGTCGAGCTGATGCCAGTCCAGCGTCACCGCACTGCCAGCGCCGGAGGCCCATTGCTTGACCAGCAACGGGCGACCCCGTGCCACCGCACGCCAGTCCACATGCCGAAGAGAATCCCCCGGTTGCCACTCACGCACGCCCGCAAAGTCATCACCCTCGCGCTCCGGAAGACCGCCTGCATGAGTCACCGACACACTTTCGGCCGGCAAGCTGCGATCTGGCGGAGGCAATGGCAGTTCACCCTGCGGACGCGGATGAATTCTGCGGGCACCAGCCACCTCGACCTCACACTCAGCAGTGAAAAGTCCCAGCGGATAGGAGCTGCGTATCCGCACCCTCAGCGACTGCTGCACACCCGCTTCCGGAGCCTTCACCGGCAGGGAAAGCCGTGCGCTCGTGCCACTTTCAATCTGCTCGACGAAGCTCCAGCGGCCATTGCCTTCAACCATGAGAACCTCAAGTCCGCACGCATTTTCTCCCGCTGTGGCCCGGATTTCGAGAGGCAGTTTCACCACCTCTCCAGCCTGTGCGCTTGCCAGACGGCCGGAGGTCACCACGAGTCCGCGCAAATTTTCACGTGCTCGCAGCCAGGACATCATCGCCAGCACAGCGGTGATGAAACAGAGCAGGTAGGCCGCGCCATTATTCTGCACCGCGCCCACATAGCCCATGGAGAGCACAATGCCGGTGAGGGAGATCGTGTGCAGATTCCACCGCATGCGGATGGAGTTCGACTGCCGCGCTTTCATGCTTTGATCGGAAATTACGGAACCGCGGTTTCCGCGAGTAGTTTTTCCGCCGCATCCAGTCCGCCGACGAGCCGGTGCGCCATCACGGCGACACCCACCGCCTGCACATCTTCGGGCAGAGCCATCGCGCGCCCGTGCATCAGAGCCCAGGCACGGGCGGCACTCAGCAGGGCCAGACCGGCACGCGGCGACAATCCGTGCCCGACCGCCCGGCTGGCCGCCAGCAGGTCCTGCAAATAGTCGAGCAGCGCCGGAGAGACGTGAACCAGACGCGCCTGCTTTTGCATCTGCTCCAACTCCACCCAGGACATCACCGGATCCATGGTGCTGAGTGCCTCACGCCGATCCTGTCCCTGCAGCAGCTCACGTTCGGAATCGCGATTCGGCACCCCCAACGCCAGTCGCATGAGAAAACGGTCGAGTTGCGATTCCGGCAGCATGAAGGTGCCAATCTGCGTCGATGGATTCTGCGTGGCGATGACAAAAAACGGCACCGGCAGCGGGTGCTGAATGCCATCGCAGGTCACCCGCCCCTCCTCCATCGCTTCGAGGAGTGCCGACTGCGTTTTCGGGGTGGCGCGATTGATTTCATCCGCCAGCAAGACCTGGGTAAAGACCGGCCCGGGATGGAAGCTGAAACCTCCGGTATCGCGCACATAAATCGACGCTCCCAGAATGTCCGCCGGGAGCAGGTCACTGGTGAACTGTACGCGCCTGAATTGCAGGCCGAGCGCCTGGGCCAGTGCCTGAGAAAGCAGCGTCTTGCCCACGCCAGGCTGATCTTCAAAAAGCAGATGCCCACGCGCCAGGAGACAGGTCACCGCCTGTTGCACCGCCTGCGGTTTTCCGAGAATGATCTGCGACAACGCCGCAGTCAACGTCTGCAGGCGCTGGGCCGAGGTTGCTGCATCAGCAGCCGTGAGAGTGCGATCGGCGGGAAGAACGGGACGTGAGGACACGCGGGCACTCTCGCAGTTTGCATCGTGTCCCGGCAAGCATGGAGTTAATGCGAAACGAAGAAAATTGTCAGGCGCAAGGCAGACTATGAAGGATTTGACTTTCCGCTTCCCCAATCACCATTCCCGCGCATCCTCCGCAACGCTCGACACGGAGCACTCATGGAAGCCGTCAATATTCAATTCGCCCCCGAGACCGGGACAGAGGAAGAGTGGAATGAGGCGTACGCACGCCTCGCCGACTAC
>CANJVS010000240.1 GCA_947477755.1 Verrucomicrobiaceae bacterium
CAAAGGCCAGCGGTCAACGGGCCCAGATGGGGTGACTGCTGCCTCACCTATTGAGTGAGCTTCCACGGGGATGTTTTTACGCACCATCAGCCCATTCTATGCGCCTTCACGGCAATCTGTCATCTTTCCCATTCACGCTTTTAGGGTTACGCTTTCACGGAATCTGGAAGCAGCAATGCAAGGCCGTCACTTTTAATGCGGTCTCAAAGGCAATAACTCAGCTTGGCAAAGCAGGTTCAAGTCCCACCAAAGAAACCGCCAAGTTTGCGGATGCGTGTGGGATGGCGGAGCTTTCTTAGCGCCTTTGCCTCAATCTGGCGGATGCGCTCGCGTGTGACCTGGAACTGTTTGCCCACTTCCTCCAGCGTCCGCCCGGCGCCATCGACGAGTCCAAAACGCTGTTCAAGCACCTCGCGTTCGCGGGGATTGAGTGTTTCAAGCACATCCCGAAGTTTGTCGCGCAGGAGATTCATCGCGGTGAGTTCCATCGGGTCACGGGCTTCCTTGTCCTCGATGAAATCACCGAACTCGGTATCGCCCTCGGCATCGCCCACTTTGGCTTGCATGGAGACAGGCTGCTGGGCCATGCGCAGCACGGTATTCACCCGGTCGACTGGCAGATGAATTTCCTCGGCGATCTCTTCAGGTGAAGGGTCACGTCCCAACTCTTGTACGAGTTGCTTGTGCACGCGCATGAGTTTGTTGATCGTCTCGATCATGTGGACCGGGATGCGGATGGTGCGCGCCTGGTCGGCGATGCTGCGGGTGATGGCCTGCCGGATCCACCAGGTGGCATAGGTGGAGAATTTGTAACCGCGGCGGTATTCGAATTTTTCCACTGCGCGCATCAATCCCATGTTTCCCTCCTGGATCAGATCCAGGAAAGAAAGGCCACGGTTGGTGTATTTTTTGGCGATCGAAATGACCAGACGCAGGTTCGCCTCAATCATTTCGGTCTTGGCTTTTGTCGAGTCGGTCACGCATTTGCGCGCTTCCGCCGCAATGCTCCGGTATCCCTCGGCGGTCTGCCAACCCTGCAGCTCGAATTGCAGCAGCTCTTCTTTTGGCTGGTTGCTGCGGGGGTGTGCGCGCCTTTCGCGATCCAGTCCATCCAGTTCCTCCTGCTTTTGCTGGATCAGGGCGACGAAGTCCTCGTTGATTTTCTGCTTGAAGTAGAACTTGGCGCAGAGTTTGAAAAAAGCGGCACGTGCTGAATGAAAGCTGTCCGTGGCATTCTGCTTCCTTTTTCCGACGGCGCTTTGCGACGTTTTGTAAAAAGCGCAGCATTTGTCATAAGACTCGCGCGCTTGAAGGATAAGCGGAGGCAGTTTTTTAAAGTAGTTGTCACGCTCCTCGATCTTCCGGTCGATGACCAGGCGATCAAAACGCTCCAGTCCATCCGCCAGATTCTGAGCGAACTGCAAATAATTCTGGGCCACAAAGCCAATGTTTTGCAGACACTGCAGCAGGCCTGATTCCGCCTTCTCGATGCGTTTTGAAATATTGATTTCCTGCTCGCGAGTGAGCAGTGCCACCTGCCCCATTTGGCGCAAATACATGCGTACGGGGTCATCCAGCATGTCTGCCCGTGACGCCTCGGCCCGTTCTTCCGGTGACGTGCTGCCAGCGGCGGCGGCAGCCTTGACTGTGCTGGACATGAGCCTTCCGTCCACGGTGCCTTCCTCGGTGATCCTGATTTCTAGGGAGCGCAGGCGGGTGAGAACCTCCTCCATCAAATCCACCGTGACGATGCCACTCGGCAGGGCATCATTCACATCATCCCAGCTCAAATGATCCTGATCCTTGGCCAACCGGATGAGATTACGAATTCTCGACTGAATGTCGGGAGCATTGATGTCATCATAGATCACCACGAGAGGCGTCTGGGCTTGGTCAGTTTTTGGCGGACGGCCACGGCGGCGTTTGATGAGCAAGCCGTCAGCCGTCATCGTCGGACCTGCAACAGGCTTCTCCGGGACGGGGTATTTGCGTGGACGTCCGCGCTTACGCTTCTCCTGTTGCTCTGCTGGAGCTACAGGTGCGGGTGCAACTGCTGCCAATGGTTTGGCAGGCTGCTTGACGCTTTTCTTTCCGTGAACTGGTTTTTTAGAGACGGCCATAGGTGCCGTGGTTTGCCTGGGGGCTGGGGAACATCGCCGGGAGGCGAACGGGGCCGACTATCTGAGCGCCCTGCGCGCGGTCAAGCTGTTCTTCGAGAGTTTCAAGTCAATCAACCATTGCCGGATTCAAACAATCGGCGGCAGGGAAAGCGGTTGCCTCATGAAAGGCAGCGTGCTAGCAGACCCGCCCTCAGCACAACCGCACCCATTCATGACTGCACAGCAAATCCTCGAGGCCATCGGCCCTGAACTGCGTAACCAAATTTTCACCTACATCCAGACCGATGAGCGGCCCGCCTACCGCGCTGTGATCAATTCGTTGGCTGGTGCCAGAAAACTGCGTCCGCAGTTCATTCTGGAAAAATCACGCCAGCAGCAGGCTGAGTGGCTCCACGCTCAACTCGGGATGAAAACCAACGGCCCGGTGGTGGAGCAGATCCTGCAAATCTGGTTGCTGAAGTCGCAGGGGGCCATGCTCATCACTTTCCTTGATACCGTTGGCATCGAGCATGATGGCAAGGGTCAGGTTGAGGAGCTCCCGGAGGAGATTGCTGAAGACAAGGCCGCCGCCGGCGTTCAGGCACTTCTAGCCGCCTATCCGGCCCGGCAGGTCGCTCTCTATCTGCACATGTTCCAAGTCCAGCGCCCGGAAGGCTGGCCTGGTCTTACCAAGGCCATTGAGGCCAATCCTGCCGCGAAGCTCTAAGCAGCGCCGCGGTACTTGCTGCGACCGGAGGAAGCTTCATAAGTTTTCCGGTTTTTTGCGCTTGTATGCCAGACCTCTTTCGAGTCTGGCGTACCTGACCGCCTCCATGCATCACCAACCAGCTCACTTCACCCGCCGTCGGTTCCTGCAGAGCACTGCCAGCAGTCTCTTTGCCGCACCTTTTGTCACCACTGGCCTCCGGGCCGCGTCACCGAACGGAAAACTGCGCCATGCCGCGTTTGGCGCCTCGGGCATGTCCTGGGCGGACATCACCTCCATGTCGAATCATCCCCAGTGGGAGCTGGCGGCCGTGTGCGATGTTGATACGCGCAATTTCGCCCGCGTGAAGGAAAAATGGCCTAACGTGAAGTGCTACCAGGACTGGCGTGAACTGCTGGAAAAGGAATCCGGCAACATTGATTCCGTCAACGTCTCCGTTCCTGACCACATGCATGGTCCCATCGGCCTTAAGGCGCTTGAACTTGGCAAGCATGTGTATGGCCAGAAGCCTCTGGCGCAGAATCTATACGAGTGCCGCAAGCTGATGCTCAAGGCTCGCGAAAAGGGTGTCATGACCCAGATGGGCATTCAAATTTCATCGGACTTCACCGAGCGCTTTGCCGTGGAACTCGTCCACATGGGCACCATTGGGAAAATCAAAGAGGTTCACACCTTCTCGAACAAGAAATGGGGTGACATGGAGCCCGTGCCGCAGAAGACAGATCCCGTGCCGGATGGTTTTGACTGGAACAAATGGCTCGGCACCGCCACGGAGCGCCCCTTCATCGCCGGCTACTATCATCCGGGAAACTGGCGCAAGCGCCGCGACTTTGGCACCGGCACGCTTGGTGACATGGGTTGCCACATGTTCAGCGGCTGGTTCCGTTCACTTGGCCTTGCGGCACCTGTTGCGGTGAAGTCCACCGGACCAGCTCCGCTGAATGCCACCAATTGGGCCATCAATGCTGTCGTTGAATACACCTTCAAAGGCACCCAATACACCGCCGGGGATACGGTCAAAGTGACCTGGTATGATGGTGATGCCCGTCCGCCTGCCGAGGTCATGGCGCTGGCTGATGCCGCTAAATTCCCTGGTCAGGGCAGCCTTTACATCGGGACGGACGGCGTGCTTTTGCACCCGCACGGCAGCACTCCCCAGCTCTTCCCGAAAGAGAAATTCAAAGGATTCAAGTATCCCAAGCTCGAGCCACGCAACCACTGGTTCGATTTCATTGATTGCTGCATCAAGGGTGACAAAAAACCGACCGCAAACTTCGATTACGCCGGGCCTCTCACCGAGGCCGTGCTTCTCGGCTGTCTCGCCAGCCCATTCCCCGGCGAAACACTTCAGTGGGACGCACCCGGGCTCAAGATCACCAACCATGAAGCGGCCAACGCGCTCGTGAAGCGCCAGTATCGCCCCGGTTGGGAGGTCTAAGACACCATGTCCGCCTCGCGCTCACTTGTCCGCGACGTGATTCACGGAGCACTTGGCTTTGCATTGGTCAGCATTGCAGCCTTCTCCGTGTGGGCGTTTGCGGCACCGCTGTTCCGTCATGCGGGCGGTGAACTCGGCATGTATGCCGCGATCGCCGCCGTGTTTCTCGGTTTGTCCGGCATCGCGCTCGGACCGGTTGCGGGTGGTGCGGGTCGTTTTTACCGGGCCTTTTTGCCCGCCTTCTTCGCTTATGCATTGATCTGGTGCGTGGCTTGGTTTGGGCTCAAAGGCAGGGCGGGGGAATGGATCGGCGCCGCGGCTGGCTGCCTGGTTTTCACCATCATCAGCATGAGAATGCTGGGCTGCCTGCGCGGATGGGTGGTCGCGGCGCTGGCGCTGTTTGTTCTGCATACGGCGGGTTACTTCGCCGGCGACTGGGCCATGTACGATTTCTGGCTGGCTGACCGGAATGCCAAAATCCCCCGTCCTGAAGCGGCCATGCTGGCCAAGCTATCATGGGGCCTCTGCTACGGACTTGGCTTCGGGGCAGGCATTGGTTGGGTGTTTCATCACGCCTGTGCCGGGATGAGTACTTTCAAAAATGAGCGGTAAGCCGTTCACTGTCTCATTCTCTGCATTTGATCCTGGCGGTTTGCCTGCTAAAGAACGGCCACCCATGGCCCTCGCAAAGATCACCCAAGTTTCCGGCACCGCCGTCCACGTCACAGGTTCAGACATCGA
>CANJVS010000241.1 GCA_947477755.1 Verrucomicrobiaceae bacterium
AAGAAGGGCGGGAAAAAACTCACCGACATTGACCACGTGCCCGCCTACTGGCCCGACAACGAGGTGATCCGCAATGACATGCTCGACTACGCCTTTGAGGTCGAGCATTTCGACAGGCATCTGGGCCGCATGATCGCCGAACTCGAGAAGCGCGGCCTGCTCGACAACACGCTCATCATCGTCACCGCCGACCACGGCATGCCCTTCCCGCGCAGCAAGGGAAACGCCAACGTGCAGGCCAATCACGTGCCCTTCGCGGTGATGTGGAAGAAGGGCATCAGTCAACCCGGCCGGGTGATCGATGACTTCATCAGCTTCGTGGATCTCGCGCCGACGCTGCTCGAAGTCGCCGGGGTTCCATGGAACGAAACCGGCATGGCCGAATCGCCCGGCCGGAGCCTGACCGATCTGTTTTCCGGCAAGCCTGTGCGCAAGCGCGATCACGTGCTCATCGGCAAAGAGCGAAACGATGTCGGGCGTCCGAATGACTGGGGATATCCGATCCGCGCCATCGTGAAACACGACAGCGTCTTCATTGAGAATTTCGAGCCCACCCGCTGGCCGGGCGGCAATCCCGAGACCGGTTACATGGAATGCGACGCCGGTGCCACCAAGTCATTTATCCTCGACGCGCACCGCAAAAATCCCGCCGACCCGTTCTGGCAGCTCTGCTTCGGCATGCGTCCAGCCAGCGAGTTTTACGATCTCAAAGCCGATCCCGATTTCGTGAAGAATCTCAGCGCTGATCCGCGCGCCAGCGGCATGCGCGACCAGCTTCATGCTGAACTCAAGCAGCAGGGCGATCCTCGCATGTCAGGCCATGGCGATGTCTTCGATCATTACGAGCACGCCTCGAAACCCAATGTCGGGTTCTATGAAAAGTTCATGCGCGGCGACCCCGTCAAAGCAGGCTGGATCAATCCATCCGATATCGAACCCAAGCCGCTGCCATGAGACTGTTCCCGCACCTCAGCAGTCCCACGGAAACTAAAACCACACCCATGAAAACCATCGCCGCGCTCCTTTCACTCGTCACCTGCGCCTCATGGGCAGGGCCAACCATGCTCTATGTTTCCGAAAGCGGGGAAAAGCGCATCGCCATCTACTCGCTGGATGAAAAGTCAGGCGATCTGGCCCGGGCCGGTGAAGCCCAACTTCCCGGAGCTCCCGGCAGCCTAACAATCAGTGCTGATCAGGCGCACCTTTACGCGGCGGTGCGCTCCGCGAAACAATTCGCCACCCTCTCTGTGAATGTGAAGACGGGCCTGCTCTCCGTTCCGGTGCTGACGCCTCCGGGCATCAATGCGGCGTATGTGCATGTCGACAAGACGGGCCAGTGGCTGCTCTCCGCCTCCTACAGCGAAGGCGTGGCGGCGCTGAGCCGCATCAAGGACGGCGTGATCGAAGGCGCGCCAACGGTGATCCTGAACACCGGCATGAAAGCCCACAGCATTCAGACCGATGCCGCCAACCGGTTCGCCTTTGTCCCGCATGTGGGCGAGCTGAACAAGGTCGATCAACTGCGCTTCGATGCCGGTGCCGGCACCCTCACGCTGAACACACCGCCACACCTGCCCGGCGGCGAAGGAGAAGGCCCGCGTCATTTCCAGTTTCATCCGAACGGGCGCTGGGTTTACTTCGTGAACGAGCAGGGCAAAAGCGTCACACTCTGCGATTACGATGCGGAAAAAGGCACGCTCAAGGCGCGCCAGACCGTCACCACCGTGCCTGATGACTGGAAGACCAAAGGTTCCTGCGCCGACATTCACGGCAGCGCGGATGGCCGGTTTATCTATGCCTCCAATCGCGGCCACGACAGCCTCGCGGTGTTCTCGGTGAAGGCCGGGACTGGCGAACTGACCCCGCTCGGACAAACGCCCACCGAGAAGACGCCACGCTCGTTTTGCCTGGTGCCCGGCGGCGAAAACTTCGTCGTCTCCGCCGGTGAAGGATCCAACCGCCTCATCGTGTATCGCCGCGACGCCCGGACCGGCGCGCTCACGCCGCTGAAAACCTACGACTGCGGCAAAGGCCCCGCCTGGGTGTTCGGCGTGAAGTTTCAGTGATGCGGCACTTTCCGGTTAACCAACATTCATTCAAGCATTCATCATGAAACCGCTTCCCGCACTTCTGATCGCTCTCACATTCTGCCTGCAAACATCATTTGCCGATGCCCCGCACGTACTGCGCGTTCTCTGCTACAACATCCATTACGGCCAGGGCGTGGATGGCGAGTACAACATCGCAAGGCTCGCCAATGTCATCAAGGCCGCCAAGCCTGACCTCGTGGCGCTTCAGGAAGTCGATGTCGGCGTGCTGCGCTCAGGCCGCGTGCATCAGTTGCAAAAGCTTGGTGAACTGACCGGCCTCACCGCGCGTTTCGGTCCCACGCAGCATTATGAGGGCGGCCTTTTTGGCAATGCCATCCTCACGCGTCTGCCGATCCTTGATGAACTGATCCAACCCCTGCCCTACACCGATGCCACGAAAGAACGGCAAACCTATCCGCGCGGGGCGATCGCCATCACCCTGCAGGCTCCTGACGGCAAACCCCTGCGCTTCATCAGCACACACTTTCAGCACAATGTTCCCGAGGACCGCGTCGAAGAGGCCAGGGCCATCAATTCCCTCTTTGCCACGGCGGCCGACAAGCAGCGCACCATTCTCGCGGGTGACTTCAATGCCACACCCGACGCCGAACCCATCACCATCCTGGAAAAAAGCTGGACCCACGCCATCGACACCGCCCGCGCTCCATCCGTGCCTTCCGTGAATCCGAAATCACGCATCGACTATGTCTTCTACCGCAGTAAGCAGGACTTCCGCACCATCAGCAGCGAGGTCCTGCCCGAAGCCATGGCCTCTGATCACCGTCCCGTGCTTGCCGTGCTGGAACTCGCCAAACCATAAATCACTTCATGAAGCACCTCCTCCTCGCGATCCTCCTTTCGGGATGGGTCATCCGGATTTCAGCCGCCGCCCAGCCTAACATTCTATGGTTTGTCGTCGATGACATGTCGGCGCACTTTTCCTGTTATGGTGAGACCCTCATTCAGACGCCTGCGGTGGACAGGCTGGCGGCTGAGGGCACGCGTTTCACCCGGGCTTATGTGACGGCTCCGGTCTGCTCGGCCTGCCGGTCCGCGCTGATCACGGGCATGTATCAGACCACCATTGGCGCGCATCATCATCGCAGTGGCCGTGGTGAGTTGAAGATTCACCTGCCGGAGGACGTCGCGCCTGTTCCCGCCTTGTTTCAAAAGTCCGGTTACTTCACCTGCATTGGCAGCGGCCTGACGGATCTGGATTTTCGCGGCCTGCCCTTCGGCGCGGCGAAGGGGAAAAAGAAAGCGGCGTCTTCACAGGCCCGGCTCGGCAAGACGGACTACAATTTCGAGTGGGACGCCGCCATCTATGACAGCCACGACTGGGCCGCACGCGGCGCAAAACCTTTCTTCATGCAGGTACAGCTGCACGGCGGCAAATTGCGCGAGGGTGATGTGCCGCAGCGCGAGGCCTTTCACCAGCGTGTGATCGCAGAACTCGGCAGTGCCACCGATCCGCAGAAGGTCACGCTGCCGCCTTATTACCCGCGTGATCCCGTGCTGCTTGAGGATTGGGCGCTCTATCTCGACAGCGTGCGTCTCACCGACCTGCATGTGAGCCGCGTGATCGCGCGGCTGGAAAAGGAGGGCCTCCTTGAAAACACGCTGATCATCTTCATGACCGACCACGGCATCAGCCATGCGCGCGGCAAGCAGTTTCTCTATGACGAGGGCGCGCGCATCCCCTTCATCGTGCGCGGTCCGGGCAGCCCGAAAGGCGGCACGCGCACGGACTTGATCGAGCAGATCGACATGGCTGCCCTCTCACTCGCCGCAGCGGGCATTCCTATTCCCGCAAAGATGCAGGGCCGCGACATCTTCGCCAGGGATTACAAGGCACGTGATGCCGTCTTTGCCGCGCGCGACCGCTGTGATGAAACCGTGGAGCGCCTGCGCAGCGTGCGCACGGACCGCTTTCTGTACATTCGTAATTTTTACCCGCAGCGTCCACTCCTGCAGCCCTGCGCTTACAAAGACGGAAAGGCCATCGTGCAACGGCTGCGCTCACTGCATGAGGCGGGGAAACTCCCTTCCATCTCCGAGGATCTTCTCTTCAGCCCCACCCGTGCACCCGAGGAGTTCTATGAATACCAGGATGACCGCTACCAGCTCGTCAATCTCGCCGCCAATCCTGACTACCGCACCCAGCTCGAATCCCACCGGGCCCGCCTCGATCAATGGATGGCCGACACGCACGATCAGGGGCCTGAATCCGAAGCCATGTATGACAGCGACATGGCGGAGTACCTGAAGAAGAAAAGCCCCGAAGTCGCGAACAACATCGCGCTCATGAAGCGATGGGCCAAAGAAGGGAAATGAGTGGATCTGCACCGGCGCATCAGCCGAAACGGAATCACTGACGCTTTCGCAAACCTTTGGTTATTCCCGGCTCCGGCCCGCAGCGATCACCGCATCCAGTTTGGCGATCATCTCCTTGAGTTTCTCCGGATGCTCCGCGCTCACGTCTTTGGTTTCGCCGGCGTCATCCGGCAGATGATAGAGGCGATGCAGGCCACCGGAGTCGTCACGCACCCTGCGGGTGACCCTGGCTTGGGTTTTGCCCCGGGCCTTCATGCGGACGAGCTTCCAATCACCCGCGCGCAGACCAAAATTGGCGCCGCTGTTATCCTGCTGCAGAAGATGATCGCGCCCCTTTGCCCCGGATTCACCGAGCAGGGCGGGCAGCACGTTCAGGCTGTCGAGGCAGGCGTTTGCAGGCAAGGCAGCGCCGGCGAGCGCGGCGAAACTGGCGGCCAGATCGACGGTGCAGACGATCTTGTCGGAAACGCCCGGCTTGATGCGCCCTGACCAGCGCGTGATGAAGGGCGTGCGCGTGCCGCCTTCCAGCACACTGTATTTGCCGCCACTGAACGGCCCCGCAGGCTCATGCGCGCCGAG